>CAYNOA010000059.1:0-7140 GCA_964398695.1 uncultured Enterococcus sp.
TGGTTATTACGAAGAAGCTGGTTTAATTATTAAACAAGCACGTGAATTAGGAATTACACAACCTATTATTGGTGCAGATGGATTTGGTGATGAAAAAATGATTCAATTAGCCGGTGCTGAGAACGTATCAAATGTTTTTTATACAGGTCACTTTTCAACTTTAGCGCCAGCCAATGATACGGTTGAACCTTTTGTTGCGGCTTTTCAAGAGAAATACAGTAAAGAACCATCAACTTTTAATGCTTTAGCTTATGATGCAATGTTTATGTTGAGACAAGCAATCGAAGATGAGAATGCATTTGATTCAGCATCAATTACAAAAGGTTTGGCTTCAATTAAAGACTTTGCCGGGGTAACTGGGAATATCACAATTGATCAACAACACAACCCAGAAAAATCTTTAGTTGTTATTGGATTTACTGAAGGAAAAGAAACTTCAGCAGAGACGGTTAATCCATAATAAATCAATGAACTTCAAGGCTGTGGCGAAATCAAATTTAGGTTTTGCCACAGTTTTTTTCAGAAAAACAATGAGTTGGAAGTGAGATAAAATGGAAATAATCATTCAACAGTTAATTAATGGTCTGTTTTTAGGGAGTATTTACGCTTTAATGGCTTTAGGTTACACAATGGTTTATGGCATTATTAAGTTAATCAACTTCGCCCATGGGGAAGTTTATATGATTGGGAGTTTTATTGGGTATTTTTTAATTTTACAATTTAATCAATGGGCGATTTTTTCTGGTGCGGTCGGCTTTTTTATTGCGATGATTCTTTCAATGGTTTTAAGTGCAATTATTGGAGTTGTGATTGAAATTTTGGCTTATCGACCATTGCGTGGTAGTACTCGAATTTCTGCATTAATTACGGCAATCGGGGTATCTTACTTATTACAAAATAGTATGATTTATTTCTTTTCACCAGATACAAGACCCTTTCCTCAAGCGATTACTCGAAAGTTATATACTTTCTTTGGAATTAGTGTGAGTAATATTCAACTATTAATTTTAGGTGTGTCAGTTGGGTTAATGATTCTTTTGCAAATTATTGTAAAAGAAACGAAAATGGGGAAAGCCATGCGCGCGGTTAGCGTTGATCCAGATGCAGCTCAACTAATGGGAATAAATGTCAATCGAACAATTTCCTTCACCTTTGCACTTGGCTCGGCTTTAGCTGCAGCAGGGGGGATGTTAATTGGTTTGTACTATAACTCGATTGATCCGATGATGGGGGTTGCACCGGGGTTGAAGTCGTTTGTTGCGGCAGTTTTAGGTGGGATTGGTATTATTCCAGGAGCGGCTTTAGGTGGTTTTGTGATTGGTTTTATTGAGACGATTGCCTCAGCGGTAGGGTTATCTGATTACAAGGATGCTTTAGTATATGGGATTTTAATCGTTATTTTGATTATTCGCCCAGCAGGTATTTTAGGCAAAAATGTTCGTGAGAAAGTGTAGGTGTAAATAATGAAGAAAAATAGTAAATATATTTTAACTTGGACGGTACTAATCGCCGTTGTTTATTTCGCTTTATTTACATTGTATAATACTGGGCGAATTAATTTGTTTACAGATGCGATTATCGCAAATATTGGGATCAATATTATTTTAGCAGTTAGTTTAAACTTAATTATTGGTTTTGCTGGTCAGTTTTCACTAGGACACGCCGGTTTTATGGCAATTGGAGCGTATGCCACTGCCATTATTACTGCAAAAACACCAACCTTCTTAGGTTTTGTTTTAAGTATTCTTGTAGGGCTAATAATTTCAGGCCTGGTTGCTTTACTGGTTGGTATCCCAACTTTGCGTTTGAAAGGAGATTACCTAGCTATTGCAACACTAGGCATTTCAGAAATCATTCGAATCTTAATTGTGAATTTTAGAGATTTAACGAATGGTCCTTCTGGAATTTTTGGTTTACCTCAATTTAGTAATTGGCAAATTATCTTTATTTTTGTAGTAATTACGATTGTTTTTATTTCAAATTATATGAATAGTAGTATTGGCCGTCGAACGCTAGCCATTCGAGAAGATGAGATTGCTTCTGAAGCAATGGGGGTGAACACCACGAAATACAAAGTACTCGCTTTTGTCATCGGGGGCACCTTTGCTAGTCTAGCTGGGAGTCTATATGCTAGTTATCAACAAAGTGTTTTTCCAAAAGACTATACCTTTAATAAATCGATTGATGTACTTATTATTGTCGTATTTGGTGGGATTGGTAGTACAACAGGTGCAGTTGTTTCAGCGGTTGTTCTAGGAATTATTAACATGTACTTACAAGAATTCGGTACATTGCGAATGATTGTTTATGCGTTAGCAATTATTTTAATTATGATTTTCAAACCAAGTGGCTTGTTAGGCACCAATGAATTATCTATTAGGAAGCTTTACCAACGTATCGGAAATAAAGGAGGGAAATCAAATGGCACTGCTCACCGTTGAAGATTTAACGAAAAACTTTGGTGGATTAACCGCGGTTTCCCACGTGAATCTTACGTTAGAAGAAAATGAGTTAGTTGGCTTAATTGGCCCGAATGGGGCAGGGAAAACAACTTTATTCAACTTGTTAACCGGTGTATATGAACCTAGCTCAGGTGAAATCACTTATATGGGGCAAGGTCAGACACTACGCTTAAATGGCGAAAAACCATATAAAATTGCAGAAGTTGGTTTGGGTCGCACTTTTCAAAATATTCGTTTATTCAAAAATTTATCAGTCCTTGATAATGTGTTAATTGCGATGAAAGAAAAAAAACAACCTTCATTTTTAGCAAATTTACTTCGTCTACCAAGTTATTATCAAATTGAGAAAGAATTAGAAAACAAGGCATTAGAGCTATTGGCAATCTTCCAACTTGCTGACAAATCCTTTGTTCTAGCCAAAAACTTGCCTTATGGGGAACAAAGACGCTTAGAGATTGTCCGGGCTTTAGCTACTGAGCCTAAGATTTTATTCCTAGATGAACCGGCTGCGGGAATGAACCCGCAAGAAACGGCGGAATTAACCGATTTAATTTATACGATTCAAAAAGAATTTCAATTAACGATTATTTTAATTGAACATGATATGAATTTAGTGATGGATGTTTGTCAACGGATTTATGTGCTAGAATATGGGCAAGTCATTGCCGAAGGGACGCCGCTAGAAATAAAAAATAACCCACGTGTCATTGAGGCGTATTTGGGAGGCGAATTGTAATGTTAAGGATTGAAAATTTAACGGTCAAATACGGTTTAATTGAAGCAATTCATGACGTGTCATTTTTTGTAAATCAAGGTGAAATTGTTTCTTTAATTGGGGCAAATGGTGCGGGGAAAACATCAATTTTACGAACAATTTCTGGTTTAGTCCGGCCGGCACAAGGGGGTATCCAATTTGAAGGAGCGGCGATTGAAAAAGAAGCACCACAAAAAATTGTTGCAAAGGGACTGTCGCATGTGCCAGAAGGGCGACATATTTTTGCTGGCTTAACGGTGCAAGAAAACCTTGAAATGGGTGCTTTTTTACGAAAAGATAAAAATCTTCAAAGTGAATACGAAGCGGTGTACACTCGTTTTCCAATTTTAAAAGAAAGAAGAAAACAAGATGCGGCTACGCTTTCAGGCGGGGAGCAGCAGATGTTAGCGATGGGGCGAGCCTTAATGTCCAAACCCAAGCTATTGTTATTAGATGAACCTTCAATGGGACTAGCACCAATTTTTATTCGGGAAATTTTTTCAATTATTGAAGAAATTAAAAAACAAGGAACAACCGTTTTATTAATTGAACAAAATGCAAATATGGCTCTTTCAATTGCAGATCGCGGTTATGTCTTAGAAACCGGAAAAATTGTTTTAGAAGGCACCGGAAAAGAATTGTTAGCCAGTGATTCTGTGAAAAAAGCTTACCTAGGAGGATAAAAAATGAGCGTTAGAGATTTTATGTCAAAAGATTTAGTAACGGTTAGTGCAAAAACCCCAATTTTTGATGCAATTGATTTAATGAAAAAAAATAAAATTCATCGTTTACCCGTTGTTGAAGGAAACAAGTTAATTGGCCTAATTACGGAAGGGGTCATTCAAGAAGCATTGCCTTCAAAAGCAACTAGTCTTAGTGTATATGAAGTGAATTATTTATTAAATAAAACCAATGTCAAAGATATCATGATTAAAAAAGTTGAAACAACGAAACCGGATGCTTTATTAGAAGATGCGATTGCTCAAATGCGGGAGAAAAATGTTGGCGTATTACCCGTTTTGGAAGACGGTGCACTTATAGGAATCATTACGAATAATGATATCTTTGATGCCTTTTTAAAAATTACGGGTTATTACGCTGGAGGAACACGCGTTAGTATCTTAATTAAAGAAGATCATCCAGGAATTTTAGCAGAGATTACAAAATTATTTGCTAATCATGGATTAAGTATTTTAACCATTGTTGTTAATCGAGTGGCCCAAGGGACAGTTGTTGAAATTCAAGTTGAATCAAAAGAACCAACGCTTGTCAAAGACATAATTACGCAAGCAGGTTATGAGGTTTTAAGTGCGGTATTAACGAATCAATAGTTTTTATACAATGATACTGCAGATCAGAAAGGCACCGATTTGGTGAATTTCTGATTTTTTTGTTATTTTTTGCTACTAATAATAGAAATCTATGCTAAAATATAGGACGAGGTGAAAAAGCATGAAGAAAAATAAGGACATTCAGATTCGAATTGAAGAAATGAAACGTGTATTAAAAGGGGTAGAGTATGAGGTATCCGAGCTTTATATTGGTAAAAAGAAGATAGGCGAAATTTTAGAATATGGACCAAAAGATTTTCAAGCATTTATTGAAAATGAGTCAATTGGTGGCAATAAAACATTTGACTTAGCGCTTGAATCCATTATTCGCCATTGGAATCTACACGAATAAAAAGTATAAAAATAAAATAAAAAAAGTTTTAAAAAAACTCTTGCAATTTATTTGATAATTGGTTATTATAACTAAGTCAGGTTTTTTACGAAACCTTTTGGAGGAATAGCGAAGTGGCTAAACGCGACGGACTGTAAATCCGTTCCTTAGGGTTCAGTGGTTCGAATCCACTTTCCTCCACCATTGGGGTATAGCCAAGCGGTAAGGCAAGGGACTTTGACTCCCTCATGCGTTGGTTCGAATCCAGCTACCCCAGTTCTTTAGAGCAACGTTTATCGTTGCTCTTTTTTTGTTTTTGCGGTAATCTTAGTTATAATAAGGATTGGGGTGTTTTAGATGAAAATCAATTTCCGAATCAAAGAAAAAGTGGTTGAGACAGCCGAGCATCTTTATGATTTGTCTAAAAAAGACGTTATAGTGAACCTGACAAAAAAGGGCATAAAAATAACCGAAATACGACCAACTAGACAAACCATCAAATGGCGCTCAAAAGGACACTAATTATTTGAAACAATAAAAGTGAGGTTGTGATAGAAGGGTTTCACTTCAAGAAATAAGCAGGAAAGAATGAAAATGGCGTTTCAAATTTTTGTTTCTTTTAGCTAATTTTTTAAAGAAGCGCCTTCTATCACCGTCCCTCTTTTAGACGTTTATTTTTTTTCAATCACTCGTTCGGCATAACCGTAGGCGCCTTTTTTTAGTTCAACGTGGCCATTTAATAAATCAATCAGTTGTGCTTCAAAAATGGCGGTATCTGTGACGAGTACGCAAAAAGTTACATTTTCTAGAAAAATGGTTTCTTTCAAAACGTAAGCCTTGGTTTCAAGGAAGTGCTGAAGTTTGTTGGCTAGAGAATAATCAACCGTTACAAAAACTTCTTGTTGTGGAATCGCTTCTACGATACCAATCGTTTCAAGGGCTGTAGCAACCGCATTTGCATAGGCACGAATCAAGCCACCCGCACCGAGTTTGATTCCGCCAAAATAGCGCGTAACGACAATGACGATATCAACGAGTTGATTGTTTTTAAGCACTTCAAGCATGGGGATACCAGCCGTACCACTTGGTTCACCATCATCGCTTGAACGTAAAATTTCTGCTTTTTTGCCAATGATATAGGCACTGCAGTTGTGGTTTGCTTTCCAGTGTTCTTTTTTGATTGCTTGAATATAGTCACGTGCTTCTACTTCAGAGGTGACCCTTTTTGCAAAGCAAATAAAGCGTGATTTTTTTATTTCAATTTCAACTTGGCCATCCGTTTGAATTGTTCGATAGGATTCTAACATGAAATCACTCCTTCTCTTTGAGTATAGTGAATCAAATCAGATGTTTCAATCAATAATTGGCGAAAATCGATTTTAAAGGGGTGTTAATAAGCGGGAGAAGGTGAAAAGTTTTGAAAGGGCGGAAGAAAAAATATGATCCAATTACCACTTATATTCGAGAAAATGGCGGCAATCAGGTCACGTTGACGTTTACTCAAATTGACGAATTACTTTTTCCGTCAAGTGGCTTACCAAAAACGGCGCTAAGTTCAATCGATTGGTGGGCAAATGATTATCGTTATCCGGAAAAAGGTGCGTATGCTTGGATTAACGCCAATTATGAAGTGGTTCACGTTAATTTGCTAAAGGAATATGTTGTTTTTCGACCCTTACTTAAATCGACGTGGTTATTTGACGAATAAAAATGAATTTACTAAAAAACAGCGACGAATGCCCTTGTCAGAAGCATTGACAAAGTGGTAGATTGTTTTATAATTTAACTGAACTCTGCGAATCATATGAGAAATTAAGGAGGAATTATGAATGGCAAAAAAAACCATTATGCTTGTTTGTTCAGCTGGAATGAGTACAAGTTTATTAGTTACCAAAATGCAAAAAGCAGCAGAAGTACAAGGGATTGATTCAGATATTTTTGCAGTGTCTGCTTCAGAAGCGGATTACTATTTGGCGAGCAAAGATGTGAACGTTTTACTACTAGGTCCGCAAGTTCGTTTTATGAAAAATGATTTTGAAAAACGCCTAGCGCCCAAAAGCATTCCTTTAGAAGTGATCAATATGGCTGATTATGGCATGATGAATGGTGAAAAAGTTTTACAACAAGCATTAAGTCTAATTGGTGAATAATGAAAGATTTAAGAAGGCAATCACTGTCAAGATTGCTTTCTTATTTTTTTATAAAAAATACGGGCAATGAATTTATTAAAAATGACAGAAAGTATGAGCTTTTAAATGAAAA
>CAYNOA010000059.1:7150-7527 GCA_964398695.1 uncultured Enterococcus sp.
AGATAGATGAAATTGATTCTCATGGGGGCGAAGGGTAATGAGTTTTAAAGAGTTGAGTAAAAAAATAGATATCGATCGTATTAAGGCAATTTCAAAATTAAGTGAGGAAGAAGCGGTTTATAAAGCGAATCGTGATGCAGAATTAAAAGCGATTATCGAAGGAAAAGATTCACGCTTTCTATTAGTGGTAGGCCCTTGTTCAGCTGATAATGAAGAAGCAATTTTGGAATATGCTAAAAGATTAGCGGTTTTACAAGAAAAGGTAAAGGAAAAAGTCTTTATTGTGATGCGTGTATACACAAATAAGCCACGAACAAATGGCGATGGTTATAAAGGGCTGATGCACCAACAAGATGCTTCACCAACTGGCGAAATTA
>CAYNOA010000059.1:7537-8303 GCA_964398695.1 uncultured Enterococcus sp.
GCATAAACGTGTTTTAGTTGAAACTGGGCTAATAACAGCTGACGAGATGCTATATCCGGATAATCTTCAATTTGTAGATGATTTAGTCAGCTACCACGCAGTTGGTGCACGTTCAGTCGAGAACCAACAGCACCGTTTTGTTGCAAGTGGCATTGATCATCCAACTGGATTGAAAAATCCCACAAGTGGCAACATTAAAGTGATGTTTAACGCTGTTTATGCAGCGCAACAAAAACAAGAGTTGATGTATAATGGCGTCGAAGTTGAAACTAGCTCCAATCCACTTGCGCATGTGATTTTGCGAGGTGCCTTAACCGAGTCTGGTGAAGTGGTACCTAACTACCATTATGAAGATTTAATGAAAGTGGTTCATGCTTATCAGGCAAGTCAGTTAAAAAATCCATTTATTATGGTTGATACAAATCATGACAATTCAGGGAAGAAATACAATGATCAAATTCGCATTGTTCAGGAAGTCTTAACAAGCCGGACTTGGAATGAAGAACTGCCACAATATGTGCGTGGTTTTATGATTGAAAGTTATTTAGAAGATGGCCGCCAAGAACCAGGTGGCACCGTCTTTGGCCAGTCGATTACCGATCCTTGTCTTGGCTGGGATAAGACGGAAAAATTAGTGGAATATATTGCTAACCATGTTTAAGCAAAAAAAGAAGTCCGTGTTTTTTAAGACACGGACTTCTTTTTTTGCGTATTTCTATGATGGGAGGGGAATGAATGGAAGAATTGATTGGGCGTCAAATCGTGA
>CAYNOA010000059.1:8313-10663 GCA_964398695.1 uncultured Enterococcus sp.
CAAAAAGAATGGGAAGGGTGTGATCAAAAAAAGCTTCACTGTCGAGCGGCTTTCGTCGTTCAAGAAAGAGTTGTTTGTCAGCGGTGTAATAGTTCATTTTCTTTAGATGAAGTCAAGTTACCAACGGGGGAATATTATTGCTTTGTTTGTCTAAAATATGGAAAAATAAAAAGTACGGATTATTTAGTGACTAGTTGTGAGGTCCTAGATGAAAAAAAGACACGAACGGTTTATTTTAACTGGCAAGGGCAATTAACCTCCGCTCAACAAAAGGTAGCCAATCAATTAGTCTACAACTTTGAGCAAAAGAAACAAACGCTTGTCTGGGCTGTTACGGGTTCAGGGAAAACAGAGATGATGTTTCTCGTGATAAAAAGGTGTTTAGAACGAGGTGGCCGTGTTTGTTTGACGAGTCCGCGCATTGATGTATGTCGGGAGTTATTTCCCCGATTAAATGAAGTGTTTCAAGCCGAAAATATTTTACTACTTTATGGCGGTTCAGAAGAAAAATATCGTTATTGTTCACTAACAATTTGTACGACACATCAATTATTGCATTTTTATCAAGCGTTTGATTTAGTGATTGTCGATGAAATTGACGCATTTCCTTATGAAGGGGATTTGGTGTTACGTTTTGCTTTAAGGCAATCTTTAAAGCAAGAAGGGCGATTAATTTATTTAACTGCGACGCCTCCAAATCATTTACTAAAAGAAATTAAGGAGGATTTTGCGATTGAAAAATTACCATTACGCTTCCATCAAAGGCCTTTAATTGTGCCAGAGACGATTTGGTACGAAGCTTGGCCAAATTGTTATCAAAAAAAACGAAAAATGAAAAAACTATTACGTTATTTAAGAGAGTTGTTGGTCGATAATCATGTGTTATTGTTTTGTCCAAGTATTGCCTATTTAAAACAGCTCCATCAGCAATTGCAATCTTATTTTTTAGTCGAAGAATTAACGTTTGTTTTTAGCGAAGACAAAGATAGAAAAACAAAAGTGGAAAAAATGCGACAAAGACAATATCGGATTTTATTAACGACAACGATTTTAGAAAGAGGGGTTACTTTTGAAAATATTTCTGTCATCGTGATGGGGGCCAATCACCCGGTCTATACAAAATCTTCTTTAGTTCAAATTGCAGGGCGAGTGGACCGTAAAGGGACCTTTAACCGTGGGCGGGTTATTTTTTTTTATAATCAAAAAACGAAAGCGATTCGTCAAGCGTGTCAAGAAATCCAAGCGATGAATCAATTAGCGAAAGAGTGGTTAAAAAAATGAAATGTTATTGGTGTCAAAATCGGATTGTTCGTAATTTAACGCTAAAAGAAATATTGTTTCCTTTTTCATCACAAGAAACGCTTTGTTTGGATTGTCAAAAACTATTCGTAAAAACACCAGCAGTGACTTGTCCGAACTGTTGCAAAATAGGTTATTCTGAAAAGTGTTTGGAGTGTCTTGCGTGGCAAATCAAGTATCCTGATTTAAACATTAAACACCATAGTTTTTTTATTTATGACGAAACTTTTCGTGAATGGATTTATCAATACAAGTTTCAAGGGGACTATCGTTTACGACAGACGTTCAAGTTAGAATTGAAGCAATACTTCAATCAACACAAGGATGCTCTTGTTTGCCCTATTCCATTATCAACACAGCATTACCAGGCACGTGGGTTTAATCAAACGCAAGCGATGCTAGAAGCTGCGGGCGTTTCTTGTACAATGTTATTAACGAAAAAAATAGATACGCAAGCGCAAGCACAAAAAAGTAAGAGAGAGCGTCTCTTAGCCCCTCAACCATTTGAAGTAACTAAAGCTGGTTTAGAAATAGAAGGGAAAAAAATCATTATTTTTGACGATGTCTATACAACCGGTCAGACGCTCCTACATGCGATGTCTAGGTTGAATACTTATAAACCAAGAGAAATCACAACTGTTTCGTTAGCTCGCTAAAAAAAATTAAAAATAAACGAAAAATGATAACGATTTCTTTTGCATTTCTCATGAAGTTCGATATAATAGAAGTAAGAAGAAAGCAAAGAGTGGTCCTTTACTTTCTTTAATTGGTAGATGAAAGGGGCAATTGTTATGTTTAAATACAATGTACGTGGAGAAAATATTGAAGTCACAGAAGCAATTCGTAATTATGTTGAGAAAAAAGTAGGTAAATTAGAACGTTATTTTAATGATGTTCCCAACGCAACTGCTCATATCAACTTGAAAGTTTATTCTGAAAGAACAGCGAAAGTGGAAGTGACAATCCCGCTACCTTATCTAGTATTGCGAGCTGAAGAAACTTCACCAGATTTATACGCAAGTGTTGATTTGGTTGTTGATAAATTAGAACG
>CAYNOA010000060.1:0-10650 GCA_964398695.1 uncultured Enterococcus sp.
CGCGCCGGCCTTAGTCCAAGCCGATATAGGTTTTGCAATGGGGGATGGGACCGATGTCGCCATCGATGTCGCCGATGCGGTAATTATGAAAAATGACTTAACGCGTTTTAAATATGCCCACCAAGTCGCTAAAAAATTAGATCGAATTGTTTGGCAAAATATTATTTTTTCAATGGGCGTGGTTGGTTTGCTCGTTTTCCTAAATTTTTTTGGCAAAATTGATATCGGTTTAGGCGTGATTGCCCATGAAGGCAGTACGCTCGTTGTCATTTTTAATGGCTTGCGTTTACTTGCCCCAATCAAAGAATCCGTTAACTAAATCAACTACCCGAACATTCTGGCGTTTGGCTTTTGCGACTGTCTAGCGAAAGCCAACTTCAAGAATGTTCGGGTATTTTTTTTGTAATAAAGAACAATTTAGGTGAGGAATCAATCTGGTATTCGTGTTTTTTGCTAAACATGTTTAAACTTAACTGAAAAAGTTTGAAAATCAAATGAAATCCGTACAAACGTCGATTTACTGACTATAATACAAGTAAGCCAAAGCGTTAATCGTTTTCTTCAGTCGCTTCGTTAGTCTGGAGGCTTTTCAAGGCTTGGCTTAGCAATAATTCAAATTGATTCAAAGCTGTACCGAAAAATAAGTTGGGTTCAAAGGCTTGGAAAGATCGCGGAGAATAGGTTTGACTACTAATGGTTAATTGTGCGAGTGAACCAATCGTCGACTGTTCCACGCCAACAAAGGCAATCGTCGCAAGATGGTGCTCTTGGGCTAATTGGGTCAGTTCAATCAGTCGTTGGGTTTCGCCAGAATTTGAAATGAGGAGAATTAAAATGTGATCTTTCACCGTCTCACGTAAAAATTCTAAATGACTATTGGCGGTGGCACGAAAGCCATAGAGATTCAATCTTTCGCTCATATAATTGGCAATATTTTGTGAAAAACCCGAAGCAAGCACCATAATGCGCTGGTCGCGATAAGTTTGTAAGAGGGTGTTAAAGGCTTGGAATTGTTCGTCAGAGACCAATTCACTGGTCAAAGAAATGCTAGGTGTCATAGGGTGTTGCATCGAAAAAACCAATTCACTGTAACCAGAAAAACCGATTTTTTTTGACATATTCACAATCGTTGCCGTTGAGACAAAGGCTTGTTTAGCGACTTCACGAATCCCAATTTTTTTCAAATCGCTCTTGTGTTGTTCCATAAAACGCAATGCTTGGGCTTCTGCTTCATTTAATTGATATTTTTCAATTAAAGTTTCAATATTCATGGTTTCACCTCAAAATAAATAATGGATAGGAGTATTATAACATGGAAAAGAACAAAATTATTCAAGATCCTTGGGCACGAACAACGACCCGTAATGGCTTACCTGGCGATGAAGTCATTTCAGCCCTACAAAAATCAATTCGCCGCGGCTATGAAAGAGCAGCTTGTGAGTTTGCCTATGAAATGTACATTACCTCCCCACAATATGAAGAAAAACTGTGGCGCCGTCTACTGGCGATTTCAGTCGAAGACATTGGGATGGGCAATCCGGAAGCGGCTTTAATGGTGAATACCTTTAACCAAATGCGTAAAGAATTTCAATACAATGAATCGGACCGTTTAATGTACATTATTCATGCGATTCGCTACTTATGTGCGAGTGAAAAAGATCGTTCTTCGGATTTACTTAAGAACATCATGATTAAGAGTTTTGCAATGGGCTATGTGCCAGAAATTCCAGATTATGCGCTTGACAAACATACCACTCGCGGGGCTGAAATGGGCCGTGACTCGCATCATTTCTTACATGAAGCAAGCAAAGTTATTCCTCAAGCTGCAGTGGATAATGACTACAAAGAACAATATGACGAAATTTTAAAACATTATGATCCAAATCATTTAACGGAGAATGCTTTCCAATTTAATAGTTGGCAAGTATAACGAAGAGGGGAAATTAGAAATGGAAAATTCAAATGGGTTCGTTGATAAATTAAATGGGATTTTAAGTCCACTCGCTGCAAAATTAGGCAACCAGCGCCACTTAAAGGCAATTTCAACGGGGATGATGTTTGGCTTGCCCTTTATCGTAATTGGTTCCTTCTTTTTAATCGCAGCCAATCCTTCGATTAATATGGAGCAGTACAATCCAGAAACAGCTGGCATGTTCTTACGTTTTTTAGCTAATTGGAAAGCATTCGCGGTTGAAAATTATGATTTAATAACTGCCCCCTATAACTTGACTATGGGACTGGTTGGCTTGATTAGTGCTTTTGGGATTGCCTATTCTCTAGCCAGTGACTATCGTTTAAACCCATCAATGAATGGCGTGATGGCACTTGTCACTTTTGCGATGGTTTGTACGCCGGTAAAAGAAGGTCAAATTAATTTAAACTACTTGGGCACCAATGGTTTGTTTGTAGCTATTATCATTGGCTTACTGGTCGTTGAAGTTTCACGTTTCTTTGAAGTGAAAAAGATCAAATTCCAACTACCAGAAAGTGTCCCGCCAATGGTGGCGACCTTTATGAATACTTTATTGCCATTATTAGCGAATATTGTCATTTTCTATGGCATTAATATTATCTTTTTAGTGACAACGAAACAAATTTTTCCAGAAGCGGTGATGCAAATTTTAACGCCGGCAACCGATATTGCGGGTAGTTTAGGTGGCTTCTTATTGATTACCACGTTAGGCAATATTTTATGGTTGTTTGGAATCAATGGTTCATCGATTATTTTTCCACTCGTCTTTACTTTAGGGATTGCCCAAACTGGATTAAATGCAGAACAAATGGCCAATGGTGAAACCATGACCCATTTAATGAACTTACAAATGTATCGCATCTCAGTGATGGGGGGAGCCGGTGCTACTTTAGGTTTAATTCTTTTAATGATGCGTAGTAAAGTCAGTGAGTACCGCACGATTGGCAAACTGTCACTTGTACCAGGCATTTGTTCAATTAATGAACCGGTTATTTTTGGGTTACCCATTGTTTTAAATCCAATTATGGCGCTTCCTTTTCTAGTCGCTCCCGTAGTGAATTTATTGTTGACTTATTTTGCCCAAAAAATTGGTTTAATTGGCTTAGGCTTCATCATTGATCCTTCTTTTACACCTTTTGTCGCGCAAGCATACTTATCTAGTATGGACTGGCGCAACGTAGTCTTTACCTTATTCTTAGTGGTTGTAAGTATGGTGATTTATTATCCCTTCTTTAAAGTCTTAGAGAAAAACCGCTTAGCCCAAGAAGCGTAAAAGATAGAAAACTAAAAATTACATACACAAAAAAGCGGTTGTGAAGAATGTTCACAGCCGCTTTTTAGCATGCAAGAAAAAAAGTAAGTTATCTATCTCCTCGCTCAACTAACAATTGTTCCAAACGAGCATCGAGTAAATAATAGTCTGCTTCTTTCATAAAAGGTGGTAGAAAGAGGCAAGGTTTCTCAAAGATATTTTCAAAAAAAGAAAAAGTATGAATGATGATTTCCGCTTCATTTTCTTGTTGCACCCAATTAAAGTCATACATATGACAAAAATATTCATGGATTGCTAACTGTAAATTTGATTGATAAAACTCCGTAAATTCAGAAGCTAAATAAAGGTTAATTTGATTGGCGCGTGGACTTCTTGGGATTAAATAACGCATTAACAAAAAAGATTGCATTTTAAAATAAGTCGTTGAATAGCTTGGGAATTCGTCGATAAACAAGGACCAAAACCGATCGAAATACTGATTGTATACCGGTTGATTTTGCGTAAAGCTTAAATAGTTGGTAAAAGGGAAAAGATGAAACAAGTAATTATTATTCGGAAATAGCTTCGTAAATAAGAAAATGCGAATCAAATGCACTTGAATGGTTTCAAAAGCGCAATCATCGGTTAAATTAAATTGCTTTTTAAAGAAAAGTTGCCAAGCGGTCCGCTCAGGGACAAAGAGCTTTTCTTGAAGAAAAGCAAGTTGGTCTGGATTGGGGGTGACCACATTAAATAAGAATAGAAAAATAACAAAAAAGACCCAATCTTCCTCACTCCAGTCGCTTAGCTCAACGGGCTTTTGAGGCAAAATTTCAAGTAATGATTCAGGCGCATCGGCTAAAATCGTCGTAATATGCTGACCACTTTTTATCCTTAAGTCATGTAGTCCAAAAAATAAGGCCAAAAAATCTTTATGTAAACAAGAAATTTGCTGATTGAAGACTTGTCGAATGCTTTGAATAGTTTCTTGATAGTGATTCTTTTCTTCTTCATTTAGATAAGGGTTAAAAGCGAAATTTTGGTAAGAAAAATAGGAAAATAACGTATAAAAGCTTCGAATATGCCGTTCTTTTCCAAGTAAACGAACATAAGTTGAATTGGTAATCCGCAAATCAAAGGCCGCTAATTGCTGATTGAGTAAGCGAATTTTTCTTTTAGCCGTGGAGGGACTAATAAAAAAGCTGTCACATAAATCCTCGAGGGTCCAGTCTTCTCGCGCCAAAACTTCTTGAATAATCCGCAAAAAGAGTGGATCATGACCAACGGCTGCAATATTCAGCGGGGCTTCGCCATATTGTTTTTTCAAACAAAGGCCATGCTGTTCATCAATAATGAGTTCGATTTCGCTTGATAGATAATAGTCGTTTAACTCTTTTTGTAATTCGTAAGCCAATTGTTTGAGTGACTCCAAATCAAACCTTAATTGTTGGCTTAGGTTTTTCCAACCACAAAAAAGGCTTTCTTCATCTAAAATTAAAAAAAGTGCCCGTTTTAATTGTGTTTTTCGTTTCAATCCAAGATATTGAGACATGAATTTCGCTCCTTTTTGTGAGTTATTTGTTATATAAATCATGTTTTATGTAGGGTCAAAAAAAATGAGCAGTACTTTAAAAGATGAACCTTGTAAATTGGGAGAAAAACGTTATACTTTGAAAAGTAAGTAAAATAAAAAATGAAAATAAAAAGTTAAGAAACGATGGATTTTTAATTTATTTTTAATTTAATTAATTATAGGGAAAACCTGTTTTTTTGTCAATGAGCTGTAGTAGCAAGCTTTAACAACGGTTTTTTTGAAAAATTTAGCGATTGAATTTAAAAAAAAGAAAAAGAAAAAGCAAGAGGAATAGATTTCGCGGTTTATTGTTATTTTTTTAAAAACAATGATGCTTTTTAAAATAAAATTTTAAAAAAACAGAAAATATATATAAATATTTATGTAAAAAGTCTGTTATTCATCAATGAAACTCAATTTTTTTTAAAAGCAAACAAATTTATTCATCTAAGTGACGATTTTCACTTATTATTTTACTAGTAAACTGATTTACTTAGGTGCAAACCTTTTTAAAAAAAACAAAAAATAGGAGGAATTATCATGTTTAAGAAAAACGTCGATAATCAAAAAAATGAAGTAAGAAATCACGGAAACCGCCGTTACACAATGTTGTTATTGGCTTTATTATTTATCGGTACAGCGACTTATGGGACCTATGCTTACTTTACCGATAGTACAAGTGTGAATGGGAATATTAAATTAAAACTTGGAACAGTTAATTTAGGTGAAGCCACGACTAAAACGGAATGGACCTATGTTGGGTATGGAAATGGACAAAATGGTCAAATTAATAAAATTCAAACCAACGATGCAGCCTTTGATTTTGTGAATGTTCAACCAGGCGATCAATTTACCAAAGAAGTAACCGTTTCTTATGAAGGAACTTTAGATGGAACGATTGAAATTGCGAATACTTACACCGATCAAACGGGGTTAACCCTTGAGGCAAAAGTTAACAATCAAGCCGGCGCACTTGATTCTGCAATCACAACCGTATCACCTGGTGAAGAATTCACCGTGACACTAACAGCGACTGTCCCAGTCGGTGAAGCCGAAAGCTTTGGCAATGATCGAAATATTGCTGGTGGAACAACGATTGATTTGACAACTCTAGCAGAAGCGGTTACCATTACTGCTACACAAAATAAATAATTTTTGCAACAAACTATAGGAGGTCATTAAAATGAAACGACAATCAATTTTCTTGTCACTAATCATTTTAGTGACCCTTTTTTTGCATTTTACGCCACGAGCCACAACTTATGCCTATTTTAGGGACAGTACCCGTGTAGCTAGTCCCCTTAAATTAAAATTGGGAGCGATAGCACTGGCTCCCTTTGAGTCTCAAAGTATTACCGTGAAAGAAGCCAACCAAGTCAAAACCATTACAACAGCAATTCGTAATAGGGGAACTTTAGACGCAAAAATCACTTTAAAAGAGATGATCATTCAGGAAAATAACCAAGTAATTCATAATGTTGCGGATTATTTTGAACTGACCACCAACATATCGACCGAAAAGTTAGGGCCGGGTGAAACGACACCTTTCACTGTGAAACTTACTAAGAAAGCGCAGTGGACAAGTAGCGTCCCTGTAACGGTTGCTTTTAAGTTTCGATTCAGTCAAATAGGATTAAGTGAAACAGACCGTGGTTTTATTGATGAACAGACTTTTATCTTAACGATTAACAATGAAGCAGAAGTAATACCTCCGGTTGTGGCTTGGCCAGAAGATAAATATTTCACAGGAAACTTTTACGTGAAGCAAAATGCGTACTATAGTATTGTAGATAGTCAACTAACGACCGTAATCCCCGGTGAAATTTACGTCAAAGCGGCTAACTTAACGGCGTCACAAATCGAAGATGCAAAAGCAAATATCCGCTTATTGCGAGGGCAAACAGAAAATTATACCTATAAAATTAACTATATCGGTAATAAAGGTTTTAGGTTATCAGAGATTAATTTAACAGGGGGAATCGCAACAAGCGATAGTTCAACTGCAACCTTAAGTGGCACGAATTCAATGAACATCAATTTTAAAGATGGTGGGAAATTAGGTATTTGGAATCATTCAATCGATGCTTTTTCACAACCTTTCCTCTTATCATCAGACAAAAGAGATACTGAATCCGCGTTGATTAAATCGCCAATTGAAGTGCCGCAAAAAGGAGTCACATTACCTTTAGCCTTCGTAATTTATAACAATCAAGCACAATCAAAATGGCGGAGTTTGACTCAAACGGAGCGGACTTATCTGCAAAATAATTTAAGTTTAGCCTTAACGACCGCAACACACTATCAAGCTAGTTTCCAAACCGATTATAGTGGTTTAAATGTCTGGCGTGAAAGTAATTCACCCAATCATTACGCCGATATCGAATTGAAAAAAAATAACCAAGTTGTTTTTAGGCGTAAGTTAGCGCCGGCAAGCCGAGCTTTGGTGGAGACGCATGCGCTTGAGACAGGGACACTTGATTCAACCCTAAGGCCTCCAAGTGCGGAGCAAGCAAGCTCGAGCAACCAAGAATCAACTAGCACGGACTCGAGTATGCAACAGGCGACAAGTCCAAGCACGGAAGAAATGGTATCAGAAACGAGTGTGAGTGAATCTAATTTCGCTTCTGACTTGTCTGAAACAGTCAGCTCAAAGGAAGATGACTTAGCGATTTTTGAGGAACCATAGCGTTTTGTGCTTGAGTTGTCGGATCTTTTTGGCATAGAAAAAACATTGATCCGATAGCTCCAATAGCTTAAAAGAAATCATTTGTAAGTTTTTGAATTAGTGTTTATCAAAGGAGATTCAGTATGAAAACAAGTATCAAGTTTACCTTAAATTTTTTAGCGACCATTTTTGTCGCGGTCGTTTTATTATTCGCCTTACTCAATTTTTTCTCCGGACCAGAGAAAAAAGGCTTATTTGGTTATAAAGGCTTTATTGTCTTAAGTGATAGTATGAAGCCAGCGTTTGCAGCTGGTGACTATATTATTGACGAACTTCCAGCACTCGAGCAAGCTAAAGTTGGCGATGTCTTGACTTATAGCGATGAAGACCGCAATGTCGTGACGCACCGAGTAGTTGAAGTGACGCCAACGGGGCTGGCTTTAAAAGGTGATGGCAATGACTTTGTCGATTCGACCATCGTCACGCAAGAAAATTATATCGGTAAGCAAAGCTATGTCATTCCCAAACTAGGTTCAGTTATGGTAAAATTGAGTCAACCGCTGACTTTAGTGGTGATTAGTTTATTATTTTTAGGACTATTAATTTATCAACAATTTCGCAAAAACTAAAAAAATAGCTCAATGACGGGTGGCTGGTAAATGTTGGGAGACATGCGAGGAAGTTTATTAAAGGGAGTCGTCTTTGGCGGTCTATTTATGATATTTATGTTTAGTTTTTTTCAATATAAACAAGTCATAAATGAACGAAATAGGAATAATCCGCACTTACTAGCAACTGTAAAACGTCCCGAAACGCCCTTGGGTAAATTGGAGACGGTTCGCTTTGAAAAAATAAGTATTCAAGCGCCCTTAACAAAGGAAGCATTTATCCAAAAAGGGCAGCAAATCCTCGCTAACAGTTCAAAGCCACAAAAAATAATTTTAACAAATACAAAGAATTTTCAAGACCCAAAAACAAACACAAATGTCTTTTTAGGAGAAGTCGCGCTGATTGGCTCTGCGACTTATTCGAAATTGTTAATTGAGCGTTTCTATCCTCTAAAAGAAGCACCACGCTTAGGACCAGATGCCCCTTTTTTAATTCTTGCAACGGGGGAATTGGGGCTGGTCTCTAATACCTTAAAGTACAGCATTAAAGTAACCAACTCCAAGGAGCCGGAGCAATGGATTGCTTATTTGCCCAGTTTTACGCAAGCGGTTCAGCAAGCCAGTGAATTAAGGGAAGCGCAAAGTCTGATCTTTATCCATTCAAAAACGGACCATTTTATCTATAATGCAAAAAAAATCAATCAATTGACCGAAATAATCGATCTTGAGATGGAGTAACCTATGTTAGTCAAAGTTCGTCAAATTACCAATATTTTTGCCACGATTTTCGTTTTTCTTGTCGTATTGCTGGCTATTTTAAATTTTTCTTCTGATCCGAAACGCTCGAGTTTATTTGGTTATCGAGGGTATACGGTAATTAGTGGTAGTATGGCACCCACCCTACAAGTTGGTGATTATTTAGTGGTGAAAGAAACGCCTTTTCACCAATTAACCAAAAAGGCTGTGATTTCTTTTCAAAATAAAGAAACCATTGTCACCCATCGGATTGTTGAGCAAACAAGCGAGGGAAGTTTAATTACGCGTGGTGATGCCAACTCAGTGGATGACTTGTTACTGGTGACCGAAAGAGCCTATCTTGGTCAAATGTTTTTTCGTATTCCATTTTTAGGCTACTTGATGATTTGGCTGCAAAATCCACTCTTTTTTAGTGTGATATTAGCTTTTGTTGCCGTTCGCTTTGTCTATTTATGGTTGGTGAAAAAATAAAAAGAAGAACAACCCATTAGGAAAATGAGGTTGTTCTTCTTTTTTAGTTAAAAAGCACCTTTCATCTAAGTGAGCTAATAGCCATAAACAACCGTTACGCTTGCTTCCACGCGTAACTGGCCACCGGTAATCGGCGTTCCTCCCATGCCGGACTTTTCGGCGATTGAATCATAAGTTCCGTAACGAAGAAGAGGCATAGACTCAAAGTTTTCGGTGATGCTGAGTGGTTTGTTGATTTTTACGCCACTCGCTGAAGCTAACGTTTTTGCTTTCATTTTAGCAGTAGCCACGGCTTGGGTTAAAGCTTCTTGGTAGATTGTTAGGCTTTCTTCTTCACTTAAAGAAAAGAGGACAGAATTCACTTGATTGACACCTTCAAAGACCGTGACATCAATGACTTGACTAACTAAATTCAAATCTTCCAAGGTTACTTCAATTAAATTAGTGACATCATAACCAGCGATATCGGTGCCCGTTTCAGTATAATTAAAGCGTTGGCTAATATCATATGAAATGGTCTTGATTTTTTCTTTTGCAATTTCCAATTTCTCTAAGGCTTGGAAAACTTGCGCCATTTTTTCTGCATTTTCACTTTGGGCCACCGTCACGTCTTCGTTAAAGCTCGTTACACCAATCGTGATTTTAGCAATGGTGGGGGTAGCGGGAATGCTAGCAGTTCCTTGCACTGTAATTGTTTGACTAGGGACAGTACCGTTAACAGCAGTCGAAGTTGAAGTACAAGCGGCTAATAAACCAATTGAAAATAAAGCGATTGAAAGCAACAACCATGTTTTTTTCTTTTCCATAAAAAGGCCTCCTTTTAAAATGAATCCGCTTTCTCTAACTTTATTATACTACGAGTTCAAGCTTTAAGAAAAAAATAGCTCTTTTCCTTTTTCACTTGCTAAAACATGAAAGTTCCGCCAAACTAAATTTAGTAAATTTTTAGGAGGGGATTTTTTTGAACGAAAAATACAAACAACTTTTCACGCCTTTTCAATTGACTCACGAGGTAACCTTAGCCTCACGGTTTGTCTTGGCGCCAATGGTAGCGAATGCGTCAACCCAAAAAGGCTATGTCACGCCAACCGATTTGGCTTTTATGGCGCGGCGCAACCAAAGTGCTTCTTTATTGATTACTGGTTCTGCGACTGTTTTTGAAAATGGCAATGCCTTTGGTTTTGGGCTGAGCAATGAAGATGCGAGCTATTTACCCGGCTTGACCCAATTGGCGCAAACGATGAAAGCCCAAGGTGCCACCGCGATTTTACAACTGTTTCATCCCGGGCGTGGGGCAAGTAATAGTTATGCTGAAAATGGTACTCTTTTAATGGAAGCAATGGCAAGACAAGC
>CAYNOA010000061.1:0-10397 GCA_964398695.1 uncultured Enterococcus sp.
TTATTTTTACCGACAAAAAAAATCCCTTAGCCAAACAACTGCCAAAAGGGACTTATGCTACCTATTATTGCCACTCTTTTAAAGAAGAACTGGCGCGTTTAAAAACGTTTCATTTGGAATTAAAACAAAAAAATTATCAAGTGATTGGGGATTATATTTGCGAAGTCTTATATGAAAAAAATAAAACTTCAGATATTAACCGTTCCATGTTTATTCGCATGCAAGTTCCCATTAAGCGCGTCATATAAAAGGGATTTTAAAACCCGTCACAGCTATTATTCTCATTGTTTTTTTATGAGAGAAACAATATAATCAATCGGTTCTTCTAAAACTAGTTTTTGTAAATATTGAAAGAGTAACAATAACCAAACAAATGCTAAGATAAAAGAAAATAATTCAAAAGCAGTCAAGGAAAGATAGTGTACCCCTTGAAATAAAATGACCGAAGCCACTAGCATCCCCATTATTAGATGAGAAACAAGTTGAAATTCCTTGGAAACGACCGGTAATAACCAACGAATAGTTAACATTAAAATGATAATTAAATAGACTAAATTGGCCGCTACTTGGTTATGGATAACAGCCGAAAGTGAATCTTCTTTGTAAGGAAAAGCCCCCACGCCTCCTAAATTAAGTGCCACTAAAATTAATAATATTCTTAAAATAGTCATTTGTTTGGTCGGGTATTTTTTCGTTAAATAGACAAACATAAAATCAACCAATGCAATCATTAAGATTGCTGATAAAATTAACGTAACATTAAATTGCCAGCTTGCTTTGGCTTCGATAGTTCCTAAAAAGCTAAAGTTGTGCTGCCACCACAAGTTATCATTATTCGTTATCATCGCACCAAAAACACCACCAATAATGACAAAAACCATTAAATTGGTTAGTAACATCAGGTTGAGTGCCATTGCCAAATTAATTAATAAATAATTAACGCTAGCATTCACAACAAAGAAAATAGCACTTGACGTATATAAATCAAAAGAAGCACCATAAAAAATCGCCCCTAAAACTTTAAAAAAGAAAAATAGAGCAAGTAACGTAATGATTGCAAATGATACCCAAATCGAAGGCAAATGACGCCAATAAATATCTTTTGCTGCAGACTGAATTTTGGCTTGTTTAATTCGAATAAAGCACAGGGTAAAGCTCAACATACCACTAATGAAACTTAAGGCAATGGTGCCGGTCGCAATCGAAGTATCTCCTGTCAAAGCGACTTGGTTGTGTTTTTGAAAGGTAAAATAAAGAAAAAAAATAAGAACCGATAAAATCGAAGGGAGTAAAAACCAACGGAGTGAATTTTTTTGTCCTTCTAATGAGTGACTTGGTTTACGAATCACCATCTGTTCTTGTACAACACGCAACTCCAAAGACTCTCCGTCTTCGAGTGCGAGTTTGGTCACTACCTCTTCCGGGACAACAATTTGATACGACTCTTTCACCTTAAACACCTACTTTTTCTTCGTTTGCGTTTCTTTTTTTAATTAAATTATACGCTGCTTCCACTAAAAAACAAAAGAGAATTCCTGTAGTTAGTGGCCTTATTTCAAAAAAATCGGTAAAATATATTTATCAAGAAATGAAAGTAGGATCTTTTAATGTCACTCTTACAAATCAAGCAGCTCAATTATCAAGTTGGGGAACAAAAAATTCTATCTGATATTTACTTTTCTTTAGAACAAGGCGATTGGCTGACTTTAAGCGGACCGTCGGGGAGTGGGAAAAGCAGCCTATTAAAAATCATTGCTTCGTTATTATCTCCGACGACTGGGGAAATTTATTTTGAAGGTAAAGAACAAAAAACGTATGACCCGATGAAATATCGACAACAAGTCTCCTATTGTTTTCAAAATCCGACGCTTTTTGGAACCGATGTCAAAGAGAATTTGGCTTTTCCGTTTTTAGTGCGTAATCGCCCCTTCAATCAAGAAAAAGTTGAAGCAGCGTTAAAACAAGTAGCTTTAGAAGCAAATTTTCTCGAAAAGAAAGTGACGGCGCTTTCTGGTGGTGAAAGGCAACGAGTCGCACTCTTACGAAATTTATTGTTTTTACCTAAAATTTTACTACTCGATGAAGTCACGGTTGGTCTTGATTGGGAAAACAAAGAACTCATTCAAAATTTACTAACAAGTGTTCATCAACAAGGCGTCGCACTCCTGCAAATTACCCATGATGAAAGTGAATTAGCGCAAGCGAAAAAAACAATTATTTTGAAAGAAGGGAAGTTACTCGTATGAATCAATTAGCTGTAAACAATGCCTCCCTTTTCTTTTCCTTTGCCTTAGTTTTAATTGCCGTCTTCATCAGCACAAAAGAAAAACTCGCGCTAGAAAAGGATGTTTTATGGGGTGTTTTTCGAGCCATCATCCAGCTAACGATTGTTGGTTACGTACTCAAATATTTATTTCAATTGGATCATCTCTTTTTTACCGCCTTCATGAGCTTCTTTATTGTTGGCAATGCGGCTTGGAGTGCTTATAAGCGCAACCCTGCCGTAAGGAAGACTTACTGGGATACTTTTCTTGCAATTTTTATTAGTACTTATTTAACTATGGGGATTTTAGTTTTATCCGGTGCCATTCAATTTATTCCCTCTCAAGTTATTCCTATTAGCGGAATGATTGCCAGTAACTCGATGGTCGCCATTGGTCTTTGCTATCGTTATATGTTTACAAGTTTTCAAGACCAACGTCAACAGGTATTAGAAAAGCTCGCCTTAGGAGCGACACCCAAATTGGCTTCGCTATCGATTTTACGGGCAAGCATCAAAACGGCCATGCAACCCACCATTGACTCGGCCAAAACGGTTGGACTCGTCAGTTTACCTGGGATGATGTCTGGGCTCATCTTTGCTGGAGTGGATCCAGTCCATGCGATTAAATATCAAATTATGGTCACTTTTATGTTGTTATCGACGACGAGTTTAGGCGCAATTATTGCTGGTTACCTTGCTTATAAACGTTATTTTAACCACGAATTACAATTAATTGAGCATTTTGGCAAAGAGTGCGCTCGGGCCAATGATTTTATCCGTAAATAAAAACTAGAACCTTGTTTTTTTGCTAAGAGCCACGCCACTCTTTCTTTTTATGATTGCTCTTTACTGTTTTATCAGTTAATTCTAAGGTTTCCACTTGCTTTTGAAGCTCTTCCAATAAGGATAATTGAATCGTTTGAATTTCAATTAAGTGTTGCCATTCATTGGTCAGTAAATGGTCGATTTTTTGGTGTAGCAAACGGATTTCAATTTCCGCCTTGAGGTTTGTTTGGTAATCGTTGGTTGTCTGCATCCGATCACGGTCCGCTTGACGATTTTGGCTCATCATAATCACTGGCGCCTGAACTGCCGCTAAACAAGACAGGACTAAATTTAATAAAATAAAGGGGTAAGGATCAAATGGTTTAACAAACAATTGAATGACATTGATTGTAATCCAACCGATTAAAACCGTGATAAAACAAAAGATAAAGGGCCAACTCCCACCAAATTTAGCAATTGCATCGGCTGTTTTTTGACCAAAAGTGAGTGAGTTATCCTCAAGATTACTATTTTTCGTTACAGGATTCCACTGTGTAATACTCTTAAAGACGGCTTCATTTAAGACTTTCATTTCATCTGAATCACTTTGAATCATACTTTTCATATGAGCTAAGCGATACTCCATCACATGAGAAAAGCAAATCATTGATTCGTCTGTCAAGTTAGGGTGATCTTTTAAAATATTTTTTTTGATAGCCGGTTCAATGTCCTTGAACAACACACCAGAAAGAAGAGATTTTGAACATAGATCACATTTCTTAATTGTCTTATTCATACACGGCCTCGCTTTCAATGCTTCATTTACCTTGATTTTAACATAAAGATATTGAAAAACTGGCTAGAAGTGCTTACCTAAATAATAGGAGAGGTGCATTTTTATTGGCAATTGCTTATCCAAAATACTCGTCAAGAAAACTGCTTTTTCTCCAAACAAACGAAGCTATGACAAAAGTCTGTCACAGCTCCTTATTTACGAACAAACCGTGTGATAAAAATTGCTACTTCGGCAAATAAGCCGCGCATCTCTATCATCTTGTTTGTCTTTATTTCACTAATTTTGTTGCTTCTTCTAACCAGGCATACGTTGCCGCATAAGTTTGGCAGGCATCACTTGGGAGCTTGTAATGGCTTGAAAGTCTGTCGATTTTTTCAAGATAGGCACGGACATCTACGGTTGGATTTTTATCGATTGCTTCTTTCATTTGTAAGAAAACTTCACGCACTTCATGCAATTCCGGGTGGTTACCACCGTGAACTTTGGCAATTGCTCGGGTAAATTTGTCTAATTGTTCGAGTTTTTCGATTAAAAATATTTGGTATTTTTCCATTTTACTTTCCTTCTTTCTCTTGATGCTAGCCTAATTATAAACGATACGCTCCTGAGTAAAATTGATAACCGTCAATAATTAAAAATTCTTGCGGTGTTTAATTTTTCAACCTAAGTAAGACTTTTCTTGCTTTTTTCGCTGATTTTATTACAATCAATTAAAAAGGAGGTAGTTATTTTGAAAAATAAAAAAGGAATACTTGGTCTGTTGCTTTTATTCAGCGGTCTTTTTTTACTTGTTCGCTATCTCTTTCCACCTGAAAATCCCTTTTCCCCCATCGTCACCTACTTGAAAAAAGAATATCCGCTGCTTGAGACAGCCTTATTGGATAAAAAACCTTATACTTTATATGAACTTCCTAATTTAGACAAAGTTACTTCTATCAATGTCAAAACAAGAAAAGTTGAAACGACCCCAACAATGGTGCCTCAAGGGCTAGTGATTGCCGAAGATTATTTGATTATTTCTGCCTACAGCAAAGAAAAAACATTCCAATCGGTTTTATTTTTGCTAGATAAGAATTCAGGGGAGCATCTAAAAACGGTTGTCTTGCCTGGAACCCCTCATGTCGGGGGCTTAGCGTATGATTCGACGCACCAAAATTTGTGGATTACAACCGAATCAGAAAATAATTTATCACAAATCTCTGCCTTATCACTTAAACAGATACAAGAAGATGATTTTGAACATGCAAAAAAAGAAATTCATTATTTAGCACAGACCCTTATATCCGATGTTAAAAGTGCTTCTTTTATGACCTACGACAACGAAGAATTATGGATTGGTGACTTTACGAAAAAGCACGAGGGCAATCTGATCAGCTATTATTTAGATGAACAGGGATTTTTAGATTTCTCAAAAAAAGGAACGAATCAGAAATTAAAGAGTCGACGAGCCAAAGATGAGTCATTTGACACAGAAAAAAAACTCCAAGGGATTGCTTTTTACCAAGAGAATATTCTCTTTTCGCAATCATTTGGTGATAAAAATGCCCATCTTTTATTTTTTAAAAATGATATTCAACAGCCCCAGTTTGATTTTGATTCGGATGACTTGTTGCAGTCGATTGAATTTCCTGCTTATCTTGAACAAATCTTTGTTGAAGAAGATCGACTATACGCTATTTTCGAATCGAGCGCCCAAGCCTATCGCTCTAAACCAAATTCTTTTCCGATTAATCATATTCTCGTTTTTGATTTCAATAAACTAAACAAATAAAAAGAAATAAAGAAAGAGGGGTGACAAAAATCGCTTTGCTCTAAGCAATTGGAGGTAAAATCGAACAATCGTCCGTTTCGATTGGGATTTTTAGCGAAATTGCGAAGAAGAGGCGACTTTTGGCACCTATTTAGCAAGAAAGTAGCAACTCCAGCAGGAGTTGCTACTTTCTTGCGTTATTTCATTCGTCATTTTTTGTTCTTATTTTTAATCATTTTAAAAATATAATACTTTAACGTCCATGAACTAGCCACCAAAAGAACTAAGCCGAGCATTTGAATTTCAAAAGTTAGTTTAATCCAAATTTTAAAAGTCAATAATAAAACAATGATAATCACGCCTAACCAAAAACCATTTTCTTTTGCTTTCATTATGGTTCCCCTTTTCTTCTTGGCGACAATTGTTCTGAACACGAAAAAGCGCTACCAAGCTGCTCCCTAGTGCTATTTTATCACTGTGGCGAATTGAGTACAATCAATATTGTTCCTCATTATCTGAAAAGGAATACACACAAGGGTGTCACGTCAGTCACCAGCTTAAAATGACGAACACGAAATTTCATTCGTTTGCTCTTGCTTAAAAAAGAACGAATTTTGAAAACCACTAAGGTTAATTGCCCATCAGTTTAACTAAGACTGCTTTTTGAGCGTGAAGACGGTTTTCTGCTTCGTCAAAAATGACATCCGCATATTTTTCAAAGACGGCCGTTGTGATTTCTTCTTCCCGATGTGCCGGTAAACAATGGAGCACGATGGCGTCTTCTTTTGCTGCGTCCATCACCGCTTGATTGATTTGAAAGCCAGTAAAGTCTTGTCTTCTTTGTTCGGCTTCTCCTTCATCGCCCATTGAAGCCCAAACGTCAGTAATAACGACATCGGCTTGACTAGCCGCTGCTAAAACATCTGATGTTTGTTCGAATAAAGGATTGTCGGCAATAAAAGCGGTAATTTCTGGGTGTAATTGGTATTTGTCAGGCGTCGCTAAAGAAAATTGCATGCCTAATTTTAATGCCCCAACAATTAAAGAGTTGGCCATGTTATTTGTATCCCCGATGAAACAAACTTTCAACCCTTCAAAACTACCTTTATATTCACGAATAGTTAATAGATCGGCTAAAATTTGACAAGGATGGGCAAAATCCGTCAACCCATTAATCACCGGAATTTGGCTATATTCGGCTAGTTCTTCGACTTCTGATTGGGCAAACGTTCGAATCATAATACCGTCACAATAGCGAGATAGTACCCGCGCTGTATCGACCGTTGGCTCGCCACGACCAATTTGCAAATCATTTGAACTTAAGAAAAGTGGATGGCCGCCCAATTGAAACATACCAACCTCAAAAGATACCCGCGTCCGCGTCGAAGCTTTTTCAAAAATCATCGCTAAAGTTTTACCTGCTAAATGGGGATGGGCGATGCCATTCTTTTGTTCATATTTTAACTGATCCGCTAAGTTTAAAAGTTCTAAAATCTCTGCTTTTTCTAGATCTAAAATCTTTAATAAATGTTTCATTGGGTTTTCCCTCCTAATGGTTGACCGTATTTAAAACGTGCAATAAAATTTCTAAGCCTTGATTTAATTCTTCTTTTGTAATATTTAATGGTGGCAATAAACGAACTCTTTCTTTGGCACTTAAGACGATTAAGCCCTTGGCTAAACAAGCCTTTAATACCTCTGGCGCTGTTTTCGTTTTTAATTCAATCCCAAGCATGAAACCGAGTCCGTCAATTTGACCGACTTCTGGTGAGCTTTGTAGCACAGTTTTAATTTGCTCACTTTTTTCTTTTACTTCCGCTAACAACGTGTCATCAATGGTTTGTAAAATAACTAGCGCACCCGCACAAGCCACTGGATTCCCGCCAAAAGTTGTCCCATGATCGCCATATTGAAAAACGTCGGCTAATTTTTCGTTACATAAAACGGCTCCAATTGGCAACCCACCACCTAGTCCTTTGGCTAGTGTGGTAATGTCTGGTTGGAAGCCGTACTGCTCACTCGTTAGGAAAGTACCCGTGCGCCCGATTCCCGTTTGGACTTCATCTGCAATAATTAAAATATCTTTTGCTTGGCAAATAGCCACTAGCTGCGCAACAAACTCTTTCGTTAAAGGAATCACGCCACCTTCTCCTTGAATAAATTCAAGGATGACGGCACAAACCTGCTCATCTAGCGCTTCGTCTAAATAGCTCGTCTCATTGGCTGGAATTGAAACAAAACCTGGCGTAAACGGAAAATAATTTTGATGGAAAACTTTTTGGCCCGTTGCTGCTAAGGTAGTAATCGTGCGCCCGTGAAAAGAATTGACTAAACTCACGACTTTATTCCGATTGGCCCTTGCTCCATACCGATCATGACTATATTTTCTAGCCAGCTTAATTGCGCCTTCATTGGCTTCAGCCCCTGAGTTTGCAAAAAAAACCTTTGGATAATTGGTTCGTTCACAAAGTGCTTTCGCTAATTCTGCCGCGGGCTTCGTGTAATATAAATTGGATGTATGTTGTAGTGTCTGGGCTTGTAAAGCAACGGCTTGCGCCCATTTTTCTGGTGCATAGCCAAGAGCATTGACCCCAATACCACTCCCAAAGTCAATATAGGTTTTTCCTTGATCATCGGTCGCGGTTGCACCTTTTCCCGAAACGAGACAAACTTCTTGTCTTTTATACGTTTGCATCGTGTATTGATTCGTTTTTTGCTGCGTACTCATGACTTTCCCCCTTTTTTTCCTTAGTAAAACATCGTCCCAACGCCTTCTTTTGATAACAATTCAATTAAAATCGAATGCGGGGTACGCCCGTCAATGATGATGGAACGTTTCACGCCACGACGAATCGCCTCTACACAACAGTCAATTTTGGGAATCATGCCGCCTGAAATGATGCCTTGTTGTTTAAAACGTGGCACTTCGCTCACATGGACACTTTGAACGAGAGTTGCTTCGTCGTCTTTATCAAGTAATAACCCTTTGATATCAGACATTAAAATTAAGTTTTCGGCACCTAAAGCGGCAGCAATTTTAGCAGCCGCGGTATCGGCATTAATGTTATAGCTTTGTTGGTCGTCTCCAATACCAATGGTTGAAATAACCGGAATATAGCCTTGATCAAGCGCAGTAAAAATCGGTTCTGGGTTAATTTGCGTAATCTCTCCAACAAAACCTAAATCATCTGGGCCTGTTAATTTTTGCGCTTGAATCATGGAAGCATCCATCCCACATAGTCCGAGTGCTTTGCCACCATTTTTTTCTAGTTGCGCGACCAAGTTTTTATTAATTTTTCCTGCTAAGACCATTTGCACAATCTCCATTGTTTCTTGATCCGTATAACGCAAGCCGTTGATAAATTTCGGCTGTTTCCCAACTCGAGCCAACATTTCATTAATTTCTGGACCACCACCGTGAACAAGCACAATTTTAATCCCAATTAATGAAAGCAAGACTAAATCTTTCATAACGTAATCTTTAAGTTCATCACTGGTCATCGCGTTGCCGCCATATTTTACAACGACAATTTTTTGATGATATTTTTGGATATAAGGCAGGGCATCGGTTAAAACGTCTGCCCGCAACTGGTTTTCAATTTTCAATTTTGCCCCTCCTTCATTTTAGGTGTGATAATCGGCATTAATTTTGACGTAATCATAGGTTAAATCACAACCCCAGGCTGTCGCTTCTTCATTACCGACTTGTAGATCGACAAAAATTTGAATTTCGTCGGCTTTTAAAATTTTGCCTAAATCCATTTTTTCAAAGTTGACACCGCGGCCGTTTTGACAAACAATTGCTTGACCTTTGTCTGAGGCAAAGGCCACATTGACTTGATTAATATCAAAATCAGCTTCCGTGTAACCAATTGCACATAAAATTCGGCCCCAGTTCGGGTCTTCCCCAAACATGGCACTTTTCACTAAACTTGAAGTAATCACGCTCTTAGCAATTTTACGCGCAGTTAACAATTCATTGGCGCCGACTACCCGACATTCTAGTAATTTAGACGCGCCTTCACCATCTTGCGCAATCGCGCGTGATAAATAGCGTAAAATAATAAAGAGCGCTTCTTTAAATTCTTTGAAATAAATCGAATCTTCCACTGAAATTAGTGGATTCTCTGCTTGACCAGAAGCTAGAATACTGACCATGTCATTGGTGGACGTATCTCCATCGACTGAAATCATATTAAATGTTTCATCCGTAATTTCTTTTAATGCTTTTTGTAATAATTCAGAACAAATGCTGATGTCCGTTGTTAAAAAGCAAAGCATGGTCGCCATATTGGGGTGAATCATCCCACTTCCTTTGGCGATACCGCCCATGGTCACTTTTTTTCCACCAATTAAAAATTCCATTGCAAATTCTTTTTTGCACGTATCTGTCGTTAAAATGGCATTGGCTGCTTCGTCGTTGCCTGTAACTGCTAATTTAGTTTTTAACTCCGGACAAGCTTGAACAATTTTTTCAACTGGCAAACTTTCACCAATAATGCCCGTTGAAGCCACAATCACATCCGTCGCCGCAATCCCTAACTCTTTGGCGATTGTTTCACACATAATCGTTGCTTTTTCTTCGCCATCCGCATTGCAAGTATTGGCATTCCCACTATTTACGATGACGGCTTGAGCTTGGGGGTTCGCTAAATTTTTCTGAGTCACATAAATGGGCGCCCCTTTTACTTTATTTTGGGTGTAGACTGCCGCGGCTTGGCATAAAACATCGCTATAAATTAAGGCTAAATCTGGTCGGTTTTTATTTTTACGAAGACCGCAGTGCACACCTGAGGCATAAAAACCTTTTGGTGCACAGACAC
>CAYNOA010000062.1:0-10348 GCA_964398695.1 uncultured Enterococcus sp.
CAATAGAAGCGCGCTCCTTCTTATTCACCCTTACTTTATTTTACGATTTCAACTGAAACAATTGCATTGCCAGGCACTTGTGGCGGAATTGACATCGTCATTGGTGCATTCTCGCTTAAAGTTACTTGAACTTTCACCCCTGGTACCAACTCGTCTTGTTCAACAGTCAGGGTCGTTGGGTCAAGATTCAAAGCGACACCATCATTGAACGAAAGCAATACGTCTTCTGCATTTTCAACATTTTCAGGATTTTCTAATAGCACTTGAATGGCTTTTTCTTGCGTATCAAGTTCTGTTACCTCTTTCACGGTCGCCGTGAAAATGGCCGTTTTTGCTTCTTGAACACTTGATGACGCAGTATTTGACGCAGGCGTCGACTCACTTGTTTTTGTCTGATTTGCAGTAGAGCAGGCGGTTAACACTCCGATACTTAATAATAATAAGCTAGCCGTTAGTAACTTTTTCATCTAGATTTCCTCCTCAGATAATATAAATTCCAATATTTCAAAAATTTTCTATGCATGCGGGTTACGACGATTGATTCCGGTCATTTCCACTTCTTTCGTTAAATAGCGAATCCGTTCCATGATGCGCTTAGCTTTTAATGGCTCATTGTCTCCTTGTTGGGAAACTGTTAAATGTTGTTCTAGCCCATTCATCGGAAAGTTCGAACTAAAAAAAGTAGGCAATTGTTCTTGCATGCGATGTTGTAAGATAACACCAAAAACTTCGTCACGAATCCAACTACTCATTGGCTCGGCACCAATATCATCCATCATTAAAATCGGGGCTTTTTTAATGGCGTTTAATTTTTCTCCGACTAGGTTTTTCGCAATCGCTTGTTTCATATCACCGACAAAAGTTGGAAAATGTACTAGCGTCGTTGAGAAGCCGGCCTCCGCTAATTCACGAGCAATCGCACCAAGTAGGTAGGTTTTCCCAATTCCAAAACTCCCGACTAAATAAAGGCCCTTGTGAAAGGCCTGTGGTTGCGCTTTGTAGGCTTCAATAAAATCCATTGCGGCCATTAAAGCTTCCCCCCGACCCGTCGTGCCTTCAAAATTACTAAACTTCGCATTTTGAATATCTTTTGGCATATTGAGTGCTTGAATCCGATTTAAAATCTCTTCTTGGTGTTTACGGATGAGCAAATCTTTTGTCGGGACATAAGTCACGTCGATTGTGTGGTAATTTAAAGTTAAGCGAGGTTCGTAACCTGGTGCAATCATTCCTTTCCCAGTTGTATCAAATTTTTGCTTTTCTTGCACAAATTCATATAACTTGGCATAGCTACGTTCAATATCGGCTTCTGTTAACACCTCTTGATGTTCATGAATGAAATGCACTACATCCGGGTGTGCTAGAACCTCAACCATCATTTCTTGCAAACGACTCCGATAATTTCTCTGTTCTAACAAATGATTTAACTTTTGACTAATATTTTCCATCATTGCTCACCTTCTTTACTCTTTAAATATTCCTGTAAGCGACGCTGAATTTCTGCTTGTTTTTCAGGATCTTCTTGAGTCACTTTAGGTTCAATCACCCACTCTGGCAAGACTTCTTTTCGAACGGCTTTCTTTTGGTAGGATCGATTTGGTCGTGTTTGTTTTTTCTCTTCGTTTTCTTTTTGTTTTTCTTTTGATTCACGGACATATTGCCGCACATACTCAATGGCCATTTCCGGTGTTTTGAAGCCTTTTTCAGACCAGTTGGCTGCAATTGTTGTCACAAATCGTTCTTGCAAAGTACTATTCTTTTGCACAACTAACACATAGTGAATCAAAATATTAATCACGGCGTTTGTGAGTGGGGTACGTTCAACTAAAGTTTTTAACAATCGCATTTCACTATCGGAAACAAAGCTGTTTTTTTCTTGCTTAATCGCTTTTAAAAAATCACTTGGCGCGGTTTCTTCACTTATTTTGATTAAATTCAAATCTCTTTGAGTAAAACCTTTCTGACTTAATTGTTGATAGCGCTGTTTATTTTGTTTTGTCTTTGGTAAATCTGTTTGGTTTTTTTGAGCTTTGGGCGCATTATTTTTTTCAACTAAACGACGCAAATCAATCGGATTCACTACCCCCGTATCGAGCGCCACCACTTGCGTCAGTAGCTCAACTAATTCCATCTCTTTGTAGCCATACAAACTCGCATAAATACTCAATTGCATCCGAAATTCCGACGTGAAATTTTCTTTGGCAATAAATTTCTTTTGGGCTAACTGGGATAAAAATTCCCAATCTAAAACATCATCGGCCACTTTGAGCGTGCTAGTTTTACCAGAGTCAAAGTCCTGTGAAACGGATTCTAATTGCGGGGCTTCTTGTGCAAAGCGAGATAAATCTAATTGACCATAGACTTGCGTAAAATTTGCTGTTGTATTGACATAGCTCGACCGATCGATTGCTTTTGGTTTAAAACGACGAATTATTTGTTGAAAGCGTCTTTTCCCAACTGCTTGGTGGAATAAGAAACTATAAGTCGTGCCTTGAATGAAGCGTTGCGGGTTGACCGGCTCTTCTAATTGATACAAAAACATTTTTCCAAATTCTGGGTCTTCTTTTTGAAAAACGGTGATTAACCCCATTCCTTCAAGGCGTCTTCTGGCAGCAAAAAAATCAGGCATGCCGATATTCAACGTATTTAAACAATCTAAGTGCGTAAACTCTGGCTCATCTAAATCGGTTGCATCACCTAGTAGATGGTAATACAAAGACATGGCGTTGGCCCCGATAATGGGTTGATACAAATAAGTTAAACTTTCTTGGCCTTCACTCGATAAAGGGAGCGCTTTGAAAACTTGATAAATAGAGTTAGGCATGATTGGTTCTAACGGATTTTTCACAGTGGCTCCCCTTTGTCTTTAATTTTTATCTTTTGCTTTTTCAACAATATCTTGTAATTCCTTTAAAAATACCGACATATCTTTAAATTGACGATAAACACTGGCAAAGCGAATATAGGCAATCTCGTCTAAATCGACTAAGTATTCCATCACGTATTCACCAATTAAATGGGTTGGAATTTCGTTGTCCCCTGATTCGCGAATTCTTCTTTCCACTTGGTCGACAATTCTTTCCATTTGATCCATAGTAACAGGTCTTTTTTCTGCCGAACGGACTAATCCTCTTAAAATCTTCTCACGGTTAAATTCTTCACGGGTACCATTTTTCTTAATGACTAATAAGGGTGTTTCTTCAACTCTTTCAAAAGTAGTAAATCGGAATCCGCATTTTTCGCATTCTCTACGACGGCGAATCGCGCGTCCATCGTCAGCTTGACGACTATCAATCACTTTCGAACTATTATGATGACATTTTGGGCACTGCATCTTCCCACCTCATTTCCATCTTTCTTGGACTTTTTTCTTGTCCCTAGTTATATTATAACATGTTTTTTCATTCTAATTTCATTAAAGTAGCAAAAAAACTCTAGGAAACTAGAGTTTTTTAATGTTTTTTTACAAAAATCCTTGACCTTTTAACCAAGCCGTGACTTGCTCTTTTGTTTGTGTCAAACTTCCTTGATTGTCAAAAAGAATATCCGCTCGTGCTTTTTTTTCTTCAATTGACATTTGACTATCTACTCGTTGTTTGGCTGCTTGATAAGATATTTGCTCTCTTTGCATCAGGCGTTCAATTTGGGTATCTTCCGGTAAGTAAACAACAGCGATTTGATCCATTAACGCTTCATAATGTCCCTCATAAAGCAAAGGCAAATCAACAATCACTAAATCAGCTTCTTGTTTTTCAACTGCTACCGCTTGATAAATGGCTGTTCTTAAATAAGGGTTCAGTAAAGTGTCCAATGCTTTTCTTTTTTTGGCATCCGCAAAAATCAATGCGCCTAATTTTTTACGATTTAGCTCCCCATTTGGTAACAAGATTTCAGTGCCAAAGTGAGCCGCAATGGCCTTTAAAGCGGGTTGGCCTACTTGCACAATTTCGCGTGCAATTTGATCGCCATCCACAATTGGAAAATGATAAGCTTTAAAAAAGTTTAAGACCGTACTTTTGCCACTGGCAATCCCTCCGGTCAGACCTAGCACAAAAGTCATTCACTCACCCGTTTCTTTTTTGACAATTTGGACAAAAATGTGTCCCTCTTTGTGCTACTTTTATTTTAACGATCGGCGTTTGACAACGCGGACATGGTTGGTTGGTTTGCCCGTAGACCTTTAAATTAACTTGGAAGTTACCGACTTCTCCTAACGCACCCACATAGGAACGAATCGTTGTCCCACCGGCTTTGACTGCTTTTGCTAAGACTTCAATAATTGCTTGATGTAAAGCTTGGGTCTGTGCCCATGTTAACAAATTCGCCTTCGTTTCCGGATGGATTTTGGCTTGATACAAAGCTTCATCAACATAGATGTTGCCTAAACCAACGACAATTTTTTGTGCTAATAAAAGTGGTTTAATGGCCATCTGCGATTGGTTTAACTGCTTGTAAAAATCAACCACTTTAAAATCAGTTGGGGTCGGTTCTACCCCCAGTAGCCGAATACCTTTATAATCTTAACTTGTATCTTTTGGAACAAGTACCATTCGGCCAAATTTTCGAACGTCGCGATAGGCCAATTGACTTTGATCGCTAAAATGGAAGAGAACATGGATATGTTGATCGAAGACTTTTTCTTCATTCGCGGGTGTAAATTCATATTTACCTTCCATTCTTAAATGTGAAATCAAATCAAAATTCGTTAATTTAAAAATTAAAAATTTCCCCCGTCGATCGATGCGTTCAATTTTTTGACCAACTAACGAAAGCTTAAAGTCTTCAACTTCAGGGCTTTCAATAATTCTTGGCCAAAAAACCTCTACTGATTCAATCACTTTATTTAATACTAAGTGGGTCAGGCCCTTTCGGACCGTTTCTACTTCTGGTAATTCAGGCACAGGCTTCACCTTCCTTTATTTGGCATCGTACCATGTTTTGCCCCAGCTACTATCCGTAACTAAGGGGACGCTCAACGATACCGCATTTTCCATGATTTCTTTGACGATGTGATTCAGTTTTTCTAATTCTTTTTCTGGTACTTCAAAAACAAGTTCATCATGAACTTGCAAAAGCATCTTAGCCGCCATTTGTTCTTTTTCTAAACGTTTTTCAAGTTCAATCATGGCAATTTTGATAATATCTGCTGCGCTTCCTTGAATCGGAGAATTAATTGCCGTACGCTCAGCAAAAGATCGCAAATTAAAATTACGCGAATTAATATCTGGCAAATAACGACGACGATGGAATAAAGTTTCGACATAACCCTGATCTTTGGCTTGACGGACGATTTCTTCCATGAATTTTTTTACACCTGGATAGCGTTCAAAATACGTATCAATGTATTGTTGTGCTTCTTTTCGGCTAATGCCCAAGTTTTGCGAAAGCCCATAATCAGAAATCCCATAAACAATCCCAAAGTTCACGGCTTTGGCTTGGCGTCGCATGTTTGGCGTCACTTCATCAGCGTGTTCAATCCCAAACACACGCATCGCTGTACTTGTATGAATATCTTGCCCATCGATAAAAGCTTGTTTTAAATGCTCGTCATCAGAAACATGTGCGAGTACGCGCAATTCAATTTGCGAGTAATCCGACGAATAAATCAACCAGTCTTTGTCTTTTGGGACAAACGCTTGGCGAATCTTTCGCCCTTCATCTAAACGAATTGGAATATTTTGCAAGTTAGGTTCGACCGAGCTTAACCGCCCAGTTTGCGTTAAAGTCTGGATATAGCGAGTGTGGATTCGACCATCCGCTTGAATGACTTTTAATAATCCTTCGATATAAGTCGATTGAATTTTAGCAATTTGGCGATAAATTAAAATATCATCGACAATCGGGGCTTGTGCACGCAGTTGCTCTAACACATCGACAGCCGTTGAGTAGCCCGTTTTGGTTTTCTTAATCACAGGTAAGCCCATTTTTTCAAATAAAATAACACCTAATTGTTTTGGTGAATTTAAATTAAACTTTTCTCCAGCTAGAGCATAAATCTTTTGTTCAATTTGACTTAGGCGTTCTGAAAACTCTTCTCGCATTTCATTCAAACGAGTTGCATCCACTTTAATCCCTAGAATTTCCATATTTGCTAATACTTCCGATAAGGGCAACTCCATATCGGTAAATAAAGTCGTCTGATCTTTTTCTGCCAAACTTTCTTTTAAAATGGGCGTTAAGTGCTCAATCGCTGCGACTTTACGTGCGAGGTGATCGTATAATAATTCTTTAGCTGGAATCGCAACTTTCACGCCTTTCCCATAAACCACTACGTCAGATTGGATATCTGTATAGCCATAGTGTTGGGCAAGTTCAGCAATATCATTACTTTGATCGGTCGTATTTAATAAATAAGCCGCTAACAGTATATCGAAGTTGACCCCTTTTAAATGAATACCATGATTATTTAACGCCACCATCGTACGTTTAAAGTCATACACCATTTTATTTTTCGTTTGATTTTCTAACCATGCACGAAAGGCCGGTTGACCCAAAATGGCCACATCATCGGAAACATAGATTTTTTCTTTGGTTTTCCAAGAAAAACCAATGATTGCTTCAGTATGATAATTTTCACCTAGCATTTCAACATAAAGGGCTGTTTCTGCATGAAACATCTCGGGCGTAACTTCCGAAACTTCTATAAAATCAAGCGCTGGCAATGCTTCTTGCTCTTCGTGAATATTTAATTTTTCTAAAAATGATTTAAAACTCATTTCTTTATAAAAAGGAATTAATTTTTCTAAATCTTTGCCTTCATATTTTAAATCTTCTAATTTAATACTTACCGGAGTATCCGTATGAATCGTTGCTAGTTTTTTGGAAAGAAAAGCTAATTCTTTGTCTTGGATTAAGTTTTCTTTCATCTTACTTTTTTTCATTTCAGCAATATTTTCATAGATTCCTTCAATTGAACCATATTGATTTAATAATTTGATGGCTGTTTTTTCCCCGATTTTTGTTACTCCAGGAATATTATCAGAGGCATCTCCTGCTAACCCTTTCATATCAATGATTTGTTTGGGCGTGAGTCCTTGGTATTTTTCAGCAATAAAGGTCGGTGTATAAGATTCAATTTCACTAACTCCTTTAACGGTAATATCCACCGTAATATCTTCAGAAGCTAATTGCGTTAAATCACGATCACCAGTTAAAATCACCACTTCAAATTCATCTTTGTTGACTTTAGTGGCTAATGTACCGATAATATCATCCGCTTCATAGTTTTCTAATTCATAATACTCTACCCCTAGAGCACGAATCAGTTCACGAATGTAAGGCAGTTGTTCTTTAAATTCTCCCGGCGTTTTTGACCGACCATCTTTGTAACCATCATACCATTCATGACGAAAAGTCGTTTTTCCTGCATCAAAAGCAACTAAAACATGCGTGGGTTTTTCTTTTTCCATAATATTATCAAACATTGTATGAAAAGCATAAATGGCATTCGTATGTAGACCATTGCTATTTTTAAAGCGATCCATGGAATGATGTAAGGCAAAAAAAGCTCGAAAAGCCACACTATTGCCATCAATTAATAGTAGTTTATTTTTCATTTGTATATCTCCTTGTTTTCTTCATCCTTTTATTTTAACAAAGAAAGGCTGCGATTGCGATTATTTCAAACGATTTTCAGTCATTCTTTCTACCCTCTTTTTCAAAAAAGCAAAAACGAGGCGATGACACGCGTCATTCCCTCGTTTTGATCTATAAATCTTTTATGCTGATTAATCGATGCCTAAAGTTATTCAAAATAAAACGACAGTTGGCATCTGTTTGTTGAACCAGTGTTTTAATCTCTTGCAAAAATTCGTAATAAAGATAAGAACAAATTAATAAAGTCTAAGTATAACTGCAAGGCCATAAAAGCCGCGTAACCAGTATTGTCTTGACCTTGCGTGGCAAAATAGACTTGACGAATGCGTTGGTTATCATAGGCGGTTAAACCAACGAAAATTAGTACGGTAGCATAAGATAAGAAATAATCAACAGCACTACTGGCAAGGAATAAATTAATTAGCGTCGCAATAATAACTCCCCATAAAAGGCCAATGGCCGCACGACCAACTCCACTTAAGTCTTTTTTGGTCATTACGCCAAAAATCGACATTCCGACAAACGTCACCGTAGCAACGATAAAAGCACGCGTGATATCTGCGCTAGAATACATCGATAAAGTTAACGAAAAAATCAAGCCATTTAATAATGAATAAACAATAAAACCTGCGATGGTTAACGAAGGATTATTTTTGGCCTTGGCACTTAAAAACAAAACCAAACCAATTTGTAAAATCCAAATCCCAGTTAAACCAAATGGGAAAGATTGTAAAAAATGAACCGCTTGGTCAAAAAAATAATTCATTGAGAAAAAGGCAGATAAGGCCGTAATCCCAAGTCCTAAACTAAAGATGCCATAGACTTTTGCATAAAATTGATTCAAGCCTTTTGCTTCTACTACGTAATTATTCATTCCTATCACTACTTTCTACTAATTTAATTGGTGGTTGCACTAAAACAACGGCATCGAGCACACGGTCATTCTCCGAGTTAACTGCTTCAACCGAAATGGTAATGACTTCTTTCATTTTATCAACTTTAATTACTTCAAAGTCATAGGTAATCGTTTCATAATGGTAAACAGGTTCAACAAAATTCACTGAAAAATTCACCACATGTGCCCCAGGGCCAGGTAAGTGTTTTGAAATGGCGCTAGTGACAATACCCATTAACATAATTGAAGGAACGATTGGCCGTTGATAAGGGGTTTGATTGGCATAATCGTGTTGAATATAGAGTGGATTCGCATCGTTCGTTAGACCTAGATATAGTAATATTTGCTGGTCTTCAATGGATTCTGTTACTGATAACGAATCACCTTCTTCAATTTCTTCAATTGTTTTCCCAATTTTTCGCGGCTTGCCAATGTTCAAGATTATAACCTCCAGAATTTATAATTTCTTTTATTTTATCAGATGTTCAAAAAAGTGCAAGTTTGAGATTTCCTTCTTCTTGCAATAATGAAAAACATATTAAGATAGGAAATAAGAGGCTGTGACAAAAGTAAGTCACAGCCTCTTTTGGGATTTTACCGTAAATTACGGGTTGTACTACTTAAAAGTTGTTCATAGGCTCTTTCAAACTTTTGAACATCTCCTGCGCCCATAAAGATAACGACGGCATCTTCATAATTAAGTAAGGGCGAAACATTTTCTTCTTGTAGTACTTGCCCACCTTTTTGAATTTTATTGCCTAAATCTTCAATTTTTACCATTCCTTGCGACTCACGAGCAGAGCCAAAAATATCACACAAGTAAACTTTATCAGCCAAATCTAAAGCTTGCGCAAAATCGTCCATTAAAGCAATCGTTCGTGTAAAGGTATGTGGTTGGAATACCGCGATAATTTCTTTATCGGGATATTTTTGGCGAGCACCATCAATGGTTGCCCGAATTTCAGCCGGGTGATGCGCATAGTCATCGACAATCGTCATATCTGCCACCACTTTTTCACTAAAGCGGCGTTTAACTCCTTTAAAAGTCGCCATTTCTTCAGCTACTTCGTTCATTGGAAGCCCTTCTAAATAACTCACGGCAATCACACTTAAAGCATTATTAATATTATGTTGACCATAAGCTGGCAAACGGAAATGTCCAATTTCTTTTCCTTGGAAAAAAACATCAAAATTTGATCCTTGGGTCGTCCGCTCAATATTGCGGACTTGGAAATCATCGTTTTCATTTACGCCATAATAATAGATTGGCACTTCTGCTTTTAGTTGGCGTAGATAAGGATCGTCACCAAAGGCAATAATCCCTTTATTCACTTGATTGGCCATTGATTGAAAAGCAGAATAAACATCGTCGATGCTTTCATAATAATCAGGATGATCAAAATCAATATTCGTCATAATGACATAGTTTGGTGAATAAGCTAAAAAGTGGCGGCGATACTCACACGCTTCAAAGGCAAAGAATTCAGCTGCTTCGACCCCGTGCCCCGTGCCATCACCAATTAAATAACTCGTTGGGCGAATCCCTGAAAGAACATGCGCCAACAATCCTGTTGTGCTTGTCTTTCCATGTGAGCCTGTTACCGCAATACTTGTATAATGATTAATTAGCTGACCTAAGAAATCATGGTAACGAATGATTTCTAACCCAAGTCCTTTTGCCCGAATTAGCTCTTCATGACTGTCTGGAAAAGCATTTCCGGCAATCACTGTTAAGCCTGGCGTGATATTATTTTCATCAAAAACAAATAATGGAATTTCGGCTTTTTCTAAATCGCGCTGAGTAAAAAAATACTCTTCAACGTCAGATCCCTGAACGTTAAAACCTTTTTCATGGAG
>CAYNOA010000063.1:0-3405 GCA_964398695.1 uncultured Enterococcus sp.
ATTATTGAAGACACCACCTTCTGTCGTTAGTAAGACGTAGAAAATCGAAACAACCACTACCCAAGACATAAAATGTGGTAAGTAGATGACTGTTTGAACAAACTTTTTGAATTTCGCCCCACGTAATTCATTCAACATTAAAGCCAAGATAATTGGAAATGGGAATGAAAAAACAATATCCAGTCCGAAGATGACTAACGTGTTCTTCATTAACATTAAGAAAGTATCTTCCGTAAATAAACGAACAAAGTGTTTCATACCTACAAACGGGCTACCTAAGATTCCTAAGTAAGGTTGATAATCTTGAAAAGCAATCACTAATCCACCCATTGGAATATATTTAAAAACAATAAAATATAAGATCCCTGGGAAGAGCATTAAATACAAGGCTCGATTCGTTTTTATTTGCGCCCATTTTTTACGACGCTTTTTTGCTTTGATTTCTTTTTCATCTGTTTGACTCATTAATACGCCAGCTGTTTCCATTGTACTGATTCCTCCGTTTTATTATTTATCACACCCAAATCATAGCTTGCATGTGAAATTACGTATATAATCATTTGCACACCATAGAAAACGGATACAATGTTTTTAAATCAATTTGATTGTTTTATCAAGCAAAAAACAGTAAAACCCTTTCATAGCAAGTAGTTCGCTAAATATGAGAAAAGATGCACATTCGAAAATGATTATATACGTTACATTTTGCTCATGCTACAGTAACGGTGACCAATAAAACAAATATAGGAGGAAAAAACAATGCAAGCACCAGCCCTAAAAAAAAATAAAATTAAAGTATCGACGAGTGAAAAAATCGTTCACGTATTTATTATTACGTTCTTAACGCTATTTACTCTGTTGTGCTTACTACCTTTTTTAAATGTATTAGGTAGTTCTTTTGCCACGTCTGCTGAAATTTCGACCCGAACCTTCATTTTAATCCCACGCACTTTTACTTTAAATGCGTATCGCTACATCCTATCTACCCCAACGATTTTTAAAAGTATCGGTGTTTCTCTATATGTAACGATCTTAGGTACTTTTATTAGTATGGTCTTGACGTCTTTTATGGCGTACGCCTTATCTAGAAAATATTTACATGGCCGTTCATTTTTTAACTTTATTGTTGTTTTTACAATGTTATTTAGTGGTGGTATGATTCCTGCGTTTATCTTAGTCAAAAATTTAGGCCTAATCGATACTTTATGGGCACTCATTTTACCGTCTGCTGTCAGTGCTTACAATATGATTATTATGCGCAACTTCTTCCAAGGGATTCCTGATAGTCTGGAAGAATCAGCAAAAATGGATGGTTGCTCTGACTGGGGTGTTTTCTTTAAAATTATTTTACCGCTTTCATTACCATCAATCGCAACGATCTCCTTATTCTATGCAGTTACTTACTGGAACACTTACCAAACAGCCATCCTATACATCAATGATTCGAATAAATGGCCAATCCAAGTTTTATTACGTCAAATCGTGATTGTTTCAAGTGGCTTAAATGCTGACGCCGCAAGCGTTGACGTCGTTCCGCCTGCACAGTCAATCAAAATGGCTGTTATCGTGGTGGCAACGATTCCAATGTTAATCGCTTACCCATTTGTGCAAAAATATTTTGTTAAAGGTGCGATGGTTGGTTCTGTCAAAGGCTAAACACTTTGCCACGACCCAAGCTCTTTCTCCCCCCCTAAACAATAAGAGACTGTGACCCTTAGGTAAGTCACAGTCTCTTATTTACGAATAAAGGGGTGCCAGAAATAGCTTTTTATTTCTTGAAGCTAAACGTTTTTGTCACCGTCTCTGCTGGCCTTTAATTGGTGATACGATTCCCATAATAAGCCTAGCAGTAATTAGCCAGCAAAACCTGATGAAATCAAGCTTTATTCTCTTTAATCTAAGCAGATGATTATCTCGTTTATCCGTTCAGTCTTTGATCGCTTTCTTGTTGCTTCCGGTATTCACCTGGCGTGACACCCTCTTTCTTTTTAAAGAAACGAATAAAGTTTTGCGGATTATTATATTGTAAACGCTCTGAAATGACTTTAACCGTCATATCCGTTTCAACTAACCACTTTTTGGCAATCGTTAAGCGATAGTTTTGTAAATAATCCGTAAAATTCCAACCCATTTCTTTTTTAAAGACATTACTTAAATAGTTTGAATTATAATGCAATTGATCCGCAATACTTTCTAGTGAAATCTCTTGGTCATATTGTTGATGTAATAAAGCGAGCATTCGATCGGATAAGTTCCGCATTTGACGATCCGTAGCTGTTTGAATCGTGTCAACAATTGGTTCGATTAAATCTTGATAAATGATTTGTTGGATTTCACTTGGATTATCTTTATTTAATACGTCTAAATAAACTTTACGATTGTTTAATAGCATTTCATGATCAGCACCTAATAATTGACCTAGTTGGATAATACTATTAATTAACTGAAACAACGCATTTTCAATCGTAATTGGATTTTTATTTTCTTGCCAAATCAATTTCATGACTTGTTCATACGCCTTTTTCGTTTCGAGTTGATTCGCGCTACGCATCGCATCTAAAAAGATTTGTTCGGCTTCTTTTGGATATTTAATCACCGATTTTTCGTCTAGTTGTGGCGCAATTTCATTATAAAAAATCATCGCTTCTTGTCCTAAATGAATCCGAAAATGCAGTGCTTCTTTCGCCGTGTCGACCGCTTGTTTGCTCATGGTCAAATCCGTGTATTCCGTTGAAATCCCAAAACTAATTTTTATTTTCAAATAATCAGTCGCCGCTTGACGAATCGCCTGGCAATAGGCAATAACTTGAGCTTTTTCAACCGTTGGCGGTAAGTACAAAATCGTCGCTTGCGTATCTTGATTTAAAATAATCGGTTGAAAACGGTGCTCTTTTGGGATGATTTCAGAAACAATATTTTCAATTGAAACTAAAAAGAGATCTTCCGCCGTATGATCTCGACTACCTAAATCGTCAATTTGAATGAGTATCACTAAAAAGCGTTCATTTCCTTTAAAGTAATAGTTTAACTGTTTTAATTTTTCATTTAAATCATCTGCAGAAACTCGATCACGAAAAAGATTTAATAAAAAGAGGCTCTCTAACTCAGGCATTTGATGTTGAATTTTAGCCGAAAGGTCTAAATTTGATTCCACAATCGTATCAATTCCGACTAAAATTTGATTAATCTCGGCTTTTCGTCCTTTTGATGGTAAGTCTACCGCTAGCAAGTCGCGAATTTTATGCATTGGTTGGGCTGCTGCATTTGCGACTAAATAAGTCACAATCATAAATAATAACCACAGTATAACTGTAATTAAAGCCAGTCCTGACCCTAAACCGAGTATCGCTTGTCGAACGCTTGCTTGAGAAAGTGAGGTCACATAAATCCACTGATTGTAATCTG
>CAYNOA010000063.1:3415-10335 GCA_964398695.1 uncultured Enterococcus sp.
TTGATTATCTTGTTTAAAACTCCCAATTCTTTGATTTTTTGCTAAAATTTCGGGGGTAATCGTCTGTGCCTGCTTCTCTTGATTTGAAAAGAGTAGTTGGCCGTTTTGATCATAAATCGCCAAAAATGCTTCTTTTGCTTCATCAAATAAACTCATGAAAGCTTGTTGGCTAATGCTAGCAATCCCCACTGCCGAACGATCTGTACTAAAAGTTGGTAATAAAACGTACATTTTGATGCTTTTCTTATCCGGTTTCCAAAGGATATATTGATCTGAAGTGCGCATAAAATCACTAATTTTCGCCACTTCTTCTTCTGAAAGTTGGTTTAGCGAGCCATCATTAATTTCCCAGCCATGCGTTAAGCTAACTAAGCGATACGATGCATTGCCAATACCAATCGCACCAATGTAAGCCAATTCCGAACTAATCTCACGCACTGCCAGATAATCTGAGTAAGTTAAAGGCCGACTAATTAAATTTTTAAATGAGGTCGTATTGCTATAGGTCGTGAAGGAATATTCAATCGTTTGAATTTTTTGATCAATATTACTTTTAACTTGATTAATATAACTTTTTCGATCGTTAACCAAATTTTCCCGGAGATTGTTGTAAGTTTTTTGATAAATGTATAGACTAAAACCAATAATTAAAACGGTACCAATTAAAATCATTGGGAAAAAAATACTATAAAAAAAGTTTGAACGCTTTAATAGACGCTCTTTAAAAAGTAACCGTAACCTTTTTATTTTGGACATGCCTAACCACACCTTTCACATATAAATATTTTAACATAAACAAAAACAGAATGTTACTGCTTTTGTTTCCTAATTTTCACGTGTGCACTTACTGCTATTTTTTGACCCTTTTCTTTTGTTGTTTCTTTTTATTTTTATTTTTATTTTTACTATATAAAAATTCTAAATACAAGTTTTTGTTTAACGTGTGCATCGTTGATTTAACAATATTCCTATTGACAGTTATTTCCTTCTATTATACAATGTAACCGTAAACAATCAAACGTTTGTTTTTACAAACAAAAAAAGGGGGACCTCTGTGGTTACGATTAAAGACATTGCGAAACAATTGGGGATTTCTCATACAACCGTTTCAAGAGCGCTAAATAATAGCCCCCTGGTGAAGCCCGAAACACGAGCACATATCCAAAGTGTGGCGAAAGAATTAAATTATGTCCCCAATTTTAATGCTAAAAGCCTAGTGAATCAAAAAAATTACATGATTGGCTTGTTTTTCTCAAGCATTAGTCAAGGGACCAGCTCTAGTTTTCTAGTCGATACGATTACTGGGATGCGGTCGATTTTAGATGCGAGTTACTCCTTATCCGTTGAAGGAATTGATGAGATTCAACAACTCTCTGAAATCAATTTCCAACGATATGATGGCATTTTAGTGATGAGTCAAAGTGAAACCGATCAAGCCTTTATCGAGCACTTAAAACAGCAAAATTTACCGTTTGTTGTTGTGAATCGTTTAATCAATGATCCTGAAATTATCAATGTTGTGGCCGATGATGCACAAGGGGTTATGACCGGAATTGAATATGCAATCACTCTTGGACACCAAAAGATTGGTTATATCGGGGGAATTGAGTCTTTCCATTCATCAAATGAACGTCGAAAAGCCCTCATTACCAGTTTAGAAAAACATGAACTCCCGATTATTCCTGATTTTTTCCGTTCAGGAAATTATAGTTTAGAAAGTGGCTTTCAACAAATGATCCAATTATTAAAAAATCCCGAGTTACCCACACTCATTTTTTGTGCGAATGATGATATGGCCATTGGAGCGATGCGTGCGATTGATGCAGCGGGGTTAAAAATTCCAAGCGATTTATCCATTATCGGATTTGATGATACGCCCATCACGTCTTACTTAAATCCACCCCTGACAACGATTCACAAACCATTGAAAAAAATTAGTCGCTTAGGGACGGAATTACTTTTAAAACAAATTGAGCACAAGGAGGTTGCCCAAAATCTCTATGAAATTCCGACAACATTAGTCGTTCGTCAATCGGTTGAAAACTTACAAAAGATTACTTAAACAAAGAACCTTTCTTTGTTTTTAAATAAAATGTTCACGTGTGCAATCACGAGGAAGGAAAAAATATTATGACAAAAAAACTCTCACTGCAACAATTCCCTGAAACAAAAAATGAATTACCGGTTAAAGTCCTACAGTTTGGCGAAGGCAACTTTATGCGTGCCTTTGTTGATTGGCAAATTCAACAAATGAATAAACAAAAGCTCTTTAATGGAAAAGTCGCCGTCGTACAACCGATTAATCAAGGTTTAGGTGAAATGTTAAACGCACAAGATCAGTTATATACGGTTATTTTAGAAGGCTTGCTGGCTGGCGAACTCATCGAATCAAGTGAAATTATTACTGTCTTAGACAGTATCACAAATCCTTATCAAGCCTACGAAACTTATCTTACTTTAGCTGAAAATAAAGAACTAGAATTCGTTGTTTCAAATACAACCGAAGCTGGGATTCAATTTAATCCAAACGATCGCTTAGACGATGCCCCCCAACAAAGCTATCCAGGAAAACTGGCTGCTTTCTTATACAAGCGCTACCAAGCACAGCTCCCTGGTTTAACGATTATTCCTTGTGAATTAATTGATCGGAATGGCGACAAATTAAAAGAAATTATTTTGCAATATGCCGAGCTTTGGGCATTATCAAGTGACTTTAAAGTCTGGTTAGAAAACGAAAATACTTTTTGTTGTAGTCTCGTTGATCGAATTGTTCCTGGTTATCCACGTGATACTGCCAAAGAATGGGCTGAAAAACTAGGCTATGAAGATCAGTTGATGGTCAAAGCGGAACCCTTTATGCTTTGGGTCATTGAAGGCCCGCAAAGCTTAACGCAGTCCCTTCCTTTAGCAAAAGCTGGTTTAAATGTCATTGTCACAAGCGATATGACCCCTTATCGTGAACGTAAAGTGCATTTATTAAATGGCCCTCACACCGCAATGGTCCCGCTTGCCTTACTTGCGGGTTTAACCACCGTTGACGAAGTGATGAACGATGCCGATTTTCGCCCGTTTGTGGATGATTTATTTGAAAAAGAATTGATTCCAATGTTGAATTTACCAAAGGCCGAGCTAGATGAATACGCCGAACAAATTAAAGAGCGCTTCTTAAACCCCTTTGCCCACCATCAATTAAGTGCGATTTCGTTAAACAGCGTGGCGAAATTTACCGCGCGTTTATTGCCAATTCTTACGCGTTATATTGAAACAAAAAATGAGGTGCCCAAATACTTAACTGCTTCTTTAGCTGCTTTAATCCTTTCTTATCGTGGGGATCAAGTGACCCCCATAGATGATGAGGACATCATTACTTTCTTCCAAGAGGCGTGGCAAACACCGACAACAGTCGTCGCAACCACGCTAGCAAATAAAGCCCTTTGGGGACAAGATTTATCAATGTTACCAAATCTACAAGCAACAGTCCAAACCCAATTAGATGCGCTTAAAAACCATGGCGCACGCGCAGTTGTTCAAAGTTTGAAAGGAGAAAAATAAATGACTACTATCATTCAAGCACCTGATTTATTAAAACTAAATGTTCGCGATAATGTCGCGGTTGCCTTACGTCCGATTCTAGCAGGGGAAGAAATTTCAATTGATGACCATACTGTGGTTGCTTTAAAAGACATCCCTCAAGGTCATAAAGTCGCTTTAGCACCGATTAAAGAAAAAGAACACGTGATTAAATATGGTTCCCCGATTGGACACGTTTTGGAAGAGGTCGCACCAGGTGAATGGTTACATACGCATAATGTGAAAACGAATTTGGCGGGAGAACTCGAATATCGGTATGAACCAGAATTGCATCAAAGAACTTATCCGAAAAAAGAGCTAACTTTTAAAGGCTATCGACGGGCCAATGGTAAAGTCGGTATTCGAAATGATTTATTTATCGTACCAACAGTGGGTTGTGTCAACGGAGTGGCTGAATTAATCATCAAAGAATTTAAAGCCAAACATCCCGATTTAGGTCCTTTTGATAATGTTACGATTTTAAAACACCCCTATGGTTGCTCTCAATTAGGGACGGACCACGCCAATACGCGGGAAATCTTAATTGATGCCGTGAAACATCCAAATGCAGGCGGCGTACTCGTTTTTGGTTTAGGTTGTGAAAACAATACCGTTCCTGAATTTATCGAAAAATTAGGCGATTACGATGAAAGCCGCGTGAAATTCTTAGTGGCACAACAAGTTTTCAATGAGATTCAACAAGGCGTTGAGCTGCTTGAAGAATTATATGTCGCCGCCAAAGATGATTGTCGCGAAGAGGTCCCTATTAGTGAATTAAATGTGGGATTAAAATGTGGCGGTTCGGATGGATTTTCAGGAATTACCGCCAATCCTTTACTTGGCGCTTTCTCAGATTTCTTAATTTCGCAAGGTGGAAGTACAATTTTAACTGAAGTTCCTGAAATGTTCGGTGCCGAGGAAGTCTTAATGGCACGAGCGGAAAATGAAGAAGTATTCGAGCAAATTGTGCATTTAATCAATGACTTTAAACAATATTTCTTATCTTTTGGTGAGCCAGTTTATGAAAACCCTTCTCCAGGAAATAAAGCCGGTGGGATTACCACTTTAGAAGATAAATCCCTTGGTTGTACGCAAAAAGCGGGGACCGCACCAGTTGTGGACGTTTTACAGTATGGGGAAAAGTTACGTAAAAAAGGATTAAGTCTCCTTCAAGCACCTGGTAATGATTTGGTCGCTTCTTCGGCTTTGGCTTCTTCTGATTGTCAGCTTGTCTTATTTACAACTGGGCGTGGAACGCCATTTGGTGCCTATGTGCCAACAATCAAAGTTGCGACCAACTCTGATATTTTCGAGCGTAAAGGCCACTGGATGGACTTTAACGCCGGCACTTTATTAAAACGACCAATGGAAGAAGTACTAGCAGAATTCATCGATAAAATTATTGCTGTGGCAAGTGGTGAAGAAACACGCAACGAACAAAATGACGTCCGTGAAATTGCCATCTTTAAAACTGGGGTCACTTTATAAAATAACCAATCGCTTTCCCCTACTTTTTCGCTTCGCCTTTTGATTTTGGCTAAGCGAAAAAGTCTTTCATAAAAAACCACAACTTGTTAGGAGACGAATGCAAATGTTTTTAAATGACGATTTTTTATTAACCAATGACTGGGCGAAAACACTGTTTCATGAACATGCGGCTAAAATGCCAATCATTGATTACCATTGCCACTTAGACCCAAAAGAAATTTATGAAAATAAACCTTTTACAAATATAACGGAAGCTTGGCTAAGCGGCGACCACTACAAATGGCGTCTGATGCGTGCTTGTGGCGTACCCGAGTCACATATTACCGGGGATGCTTCGGATTATGATAAATTTCTTGTTTGGTGTCAAACCATGCCCAAAACAATTGGAAATCCCCTTTACACTTGGACGCACCTTGAACTGAAACGTTTTTTTGGCGTCGATTTAATCATTAATGAAGAAAATGCTCCGAAAATTTGGGAAGCAGCGAATGCAAAATTGGCCACCGCTGCTTTTCATCGCCGTGAAATCATTAGAAATTCAAACGTAAAAGTCGTTTGTACAACAGATGATCCTGTTGATGATTTAGCTTACCATCAACTTCTAGCCAAAGAAGAAACGGCCTTTAAAGTGTTACCTACTTTTCGACCAGACAAAGCTTTAAATTTGGAAAAACCTGGTTTTTCAGATTGGATTGCTCAATTAAGTCACGTTTATGGCGCAACAATTGACTCTTACCAAACACTTGTTGCAGCTTTAGAAGCACGCGTGCAATACTTCCATAATTTGGGCGGGCGTTTATCCGATCACGCACTGGATGTTTTACAATACCAAGAAGCCACCCCTGAAGTACTGGAGCAAATTTTTTCCAAAGCTTTAAAACAAGAGACGTTAACACCAAGTGAAATTGCTGCTTATAAAACTGAAACCTTAACGCACTTGTTTCACTTCTACCACGCACGCAATTGGACGATGCAATTACATATCCATGCTTATCGTAATTGTAATGATCGCATGTTTAAACAATTAGGTCCTGATACTGGTTATGATGGCATCAACGATTTGTCCTTAACCATTCCATTGCAACAATTATTAAATCGTGCAGATACAACCGATCAATTACCAAAAACTATTCTCTATTCATTAAATCCAAATGACTATCCGGTCATTGTCGCTTTAATGAGTTGTTTCCAAAAAGACACTCCTGGAAAATTACAACTCGGTTCTGGTTGGTGGTACAACGATACTTTAGCCGGTATGCGCCAACAATTAACTGTCTTTGCCGATGGTAGCCCACTGGCGAACTTCGTCGGGATGCTCACGGATTCTCGTAGCTTCTTATCTTATACGCGTCACGAATATTTCCGTCGTGTTTTATGTGGTTTTATTAGTGAAATTGTTGAACGAGGAGAAGCACCCGCAGACGAAGCTTATTTAGGTAAAATAGTTGAAGACATTAGTTACAACAATGCCGCAAATTACTTCAACTTTTAAAACGATTGTAAAGGATGAATTTTTGTGAAAATGGAAACAATCGTTGAAACTTCCATTGGGAAACCAACAGAAACGACGTACCGCCTTCATTTGCTTGATGAAGCGGTCCGTCCGCTTATACTCATTTGCCCTGGTGGTGGTTATTCTCATCTTGCTTACGAAAAAGAAGGTCTTGCTGTCCAAGCTTGGTTAAAACAAAAAGGCTATCATACTGGGATTTTAGCTTACCAAGTACAAAACATTCAGCCTGCACACTTTTTAAGTGACTTAGAAAAAGTGATGACTACTTTACGGCAATCCGCACAAATTAGCCAGATTTTTATTCTTGGCTTTTCAGCCGGCGCGCACGTTGCTGGGTTGTTTGGGACCA
>CAYNOA010000064.1:0-10103 GCA_964398695.1 uncultured Enterococcus sp.
TTTTTACCAATCCCTTTTTCTTCGAGCCAAGCAATCATTGTGGCAATCGCTGTTTCTTTATCCATGCCGTCTAAAAAGTCGGAGTTGATGTGTAAACCATCTTCCGTATAGGCTGCTTTGGTTACGTCGCCACCTTCTAAGACCGGAATAATTGCTAAATCAAAGGTTTTCGCAAAGTCGTAATCGCGTTCATCATGGGCAGGAACGGCCATAATTGCTCCTGTTCCATAAGAGGCTAACACATAATCGGCAATCCAAATTGGGACTTCTTCCCCATTGACTGGGTTAATCGCATAGGCGCCCGTGAAGACACCGGTTTTTTCTTTCGCTAAATCGGTCCGATTTAGGTCTGATTTTTTACTTGCTTCTAGAATATACGCATCCACCGCTACTTTTTGCTCGGGTGTCGTAATGGCTTGGACTAAGGCTAACTCTGGCGCTAAGACACAGTAAGTTGCACCAAATAACGTGTCTGGTCGTGTCGTAAAGACGGTAAATTCGGCCTCACTTTGCGCTACTTTAAACGTCACATTGGCACCAATTGAACGACCAATCCAGTTTCTTTGCATTTCTTTAATGCTTTCTGGCCAATCTAATTCTTCTAAATCATCCAATAAGCGATCCGCATAAGCCGTAATTTTTAACATCCATTGACGCATTGGTTTGCGGATGACATCGTAGCCACCACGCTCGCTTTTTCCATCAATCACTTCTTCATTGGCAATCACGGTCCCTAATTCTGGTACCCAGTTAACCGCCACTTCGGCTTCATAAGCCAAACCTTTTTCATAAAGTTTGGTAAAAATCCATTGCGTCCATTTATAATATTCCGGGTCCGTTGTATTGATTTCACGGTTCCAGTCATAACTAAAACCTAAAGAGTTAATTTGACGGCGGAAAGTTTCAATATTTTTCTTGGTAAATTCAGCTGGGTCGTTCCCCGTATCAAGCGCATATTGTTCCGCTGGCAAGCCAAATGCATCCCACCCCATTGGATGCAAAACGTTATACCCTTGGCTACGTTTCATCCGCGATAAGATATCGGTTGCTGTATAGCCTTCTGGGTGTCCCACGTGTAGCCCTTGCCCTGATGGATAAGGAAACATGTCTAACGCATAAAACTTTGGTTTGTCAGATGCTTCTTTTGTATTAAAACTATTGTGTTTTGCCCAATACTTTTGCCATTTTTTCTCAATTTCTTTGTGATTATAGTTCACAGTAAAACTCTCCTCCTTTTAATCATAAAAAAAAGTCCTACAAGAAACAAATTGCTTCTTATAGGACGTAATAGACGTGGTACCACCTAAATTCACTAGTAAATCAAGATCAACTAGCCTCAACGTTTTAACGATCGTCACCGTGTCTTCTTAACGATCTTTTCAGAAAAAAAGACAACACTCAAAGGCGAGTTCAAAAGTTTCTTTGTACATTTTCACCAACCATGTACTCTCTAATAAAAGAATGACTTTCTACTATTCCTTCTTAAACGTGGATATGATTTGAACTTATTTGTATACTAGCAAAGTTTTAGTCATTTTTCAATCCTTTTAAATAACTTTCAAGGATTGGCCAATATAAATCGTATCTGAACTTAAAGCGTTTAGCGTTTTTAGTTGTTGAATACTAACTTGATAGGTTTGTGCAAGGGCCCATAAACTATCGCCACTTTTTACCGTATGTGTTTTTTGGTTACTAGACGTTCCCACTTGGTTGGTACTCGGTGTGGTCGGTGTCGTTACGGTCAGATTCTGCGTTTGATTCACAATCAGTTTTTGACCCGGATAAATAAAGTCACCCGATAAGTTATTCCAACTACGCAATTGAGCCATTGAAATACCATGTTGATTGCTAATCAACCAGATGGAATCACCCGACTTAACCGTGTAAGATTGACTATTGGTTGTTGTACTATTGGTGTTATTTTGATTGGTCTCTGTATTGATATTGGTATTTGTCTCCGGTGTGGTTGGCGTAAGATTCCCCGTTTGATTCACAATCAGTTTTTGACCCGGATAAATAAAGTCACCCGACAAGTTATTCCAACTACGCAATTGAGCCATTGAGATGCCATGTTGATTGGCAATCAACCAGATGGAGTCACCCGACTTGACCGTGTAAGAGGATGCATCTGTTGGCGTGTTGCTTGAACTATTTTGATTGGTCTCTGTGTTGACATTGGTATTTGTCTCCGGTGCGGCTGGCGTACTTGGAACGCTTGGCGCAAGATTCTCCGTTTGATTCACAATCAGTTTTTGACCCGGATAAATAAAGTCACCCGACAAGTTATTCCAACTACGCAATTGAGCCATTGAGATGCCATGTTGATTGGCAATCAACCAGATGGAGTCACCCGACTTGACCGTGTAAGAGGATGCATCTGTTGGCGTGTTGCTTGAACTATTTTGATTGGTCTCTGTGTTGACATTGGTATTTGGTGCTTGTTCTTGGCTGTTGCTGCCAGCACTTGGTGTATCATAGCGCGTTAAACCATACGCTTCAATCGTTGAATTTAATTTGGCTGCATAACCTGGATCGGTTGCGTATCGACCAGTCAGCCAAGCCGTGGCATCACGGTAACTATTCGTGTTACTCTTCCAAGCGCCTGAATAATAGTAGACACCGGATTGGAAGCTTACGTTTTTCAAGGTGTAGGCATTATCCGCAAAAGATTCAGCAAACGAAGGATACTGTCTAAAGGGTTCGCTCTTGGTGACCCATTGGCCATTTAAATATTCTTGCGTACTCATGTAAACCGTTTGGCCATTATAACTGCCTTTAATTCCAAATAAATTATAATAAGGTGCTTGGGATAGGGTACTTTTTCCCCAGCCACTTTCAATAATCGCTTGCGCAATCATAACCGATGCATATAAATCATTGGCCTGGGCAACATTTGCTGCCTGTTGGGCAACCATTTCAATAAAGCCACTAGGCGACAGTACCGCTCCTGAACGCGCGAGTGGTGACTGTGCAAAAGGCGTCAAGACCTCTTTTGTTTCACTAGCAACGGATTCGCTCGTGACAACTTCTTCTAAGACTTGTGTTTCTTCGGTTGCTTCAACCGTTACTTGTGTTTCTTCTGCTACTTGGGTCGACTCGCTCGTTGTTTCAGTTGTTACGTTTTCAATCGTCTCATCCGTGATTTGGATGCTCGAGTCCGGTTCATCTGCCAAAACCGTAACGATTGGTGCGAGCGGAGCCATCGTTGAAACTGCCGTCACCGTGGTTCCTAAAACAGCAGCAGTTTTTTTTAGATTACGGTAAAGTATTCGTTGTTCTTCAATTTTTCGTTGTTCTTTACGTGACAAAAACGTCCCCATTCTCTAACCTCCAATTAATTAAATCTCTCTTAGTTAGTATACATGGATTTATTTATTAAGAAAAGGTTAAATTCACATTATTAATAATTTGTAACCTTGATGTAATCAATTCGTACCAATTAAGATAACGCTTTCAATAAATCGGAAGTTTCTTGCCATTTCACCGGACTGTTGTATACTAAAAAAGAATTTCCATATTAAATAAAAAAGGATTGATCCCTATGACAAAAAACAAACTTTACTATCAGTTTTCGGGCAGCTGTTTCTTATTACTATTTGCCTTTTTAGGTTATACTGCTAAATTCTATCCACAATGGCTCAAGCCTTTTGATGTTTGGGTGATTGAGCGCGTGGCTACCTTGCGGCCACATTTCAATGGTTTTTTTCTATGGATAACGCAATTTGCGAATCCCTTAACCGTGGTGATTTTGGCACTCGCCATCTTGTTTGTTTTACTCTATGGCAAACAATACGCTGAAGCTCTTTGGTTTAGCTTGGGTGTCATTGGAATTGCCGGTCTTTTAAATCCGATTTTAAAAACTTTTTTTAACCGGACCAGACCAGATTTACTGCCCCACCTAGTGACTGAACATAGTTTGAGTTTTCCTAGTGGTCACGCAACGGCCAGCATGATCTTGTATGGTAGTTTATTCCTCTTATTACCCGTATTTGTTCGTTCAAAAGGATTGCGTTACGCTTTACAAACCTTCCTTGTTTTGATTATCTTTACAATTGGTTTTAGTCGTATCTATTTAGGCGTTCACTTTCCGACTGATATTATCGGTGGCTTTTCGTTGAGTTTAAGTTGGCTTTTATTAACGTTTCCAATTTATCAAGAAAAACGCTTCGTTTGGCGGTTTCAAAGTAAGCAACACTAAGAAAGAAAGAAAGGAAGTAAAAAATGAATCCGATTTTTCCCTTTACACAAGATTCAAATAAACGCTACCACTCTTGGAATTACGCTTTGAGACAAGAATTTGGTCAAAAAATTTTTAAAGTCCCGATTGATGGTGGTTTTGACTGCCCCAACCGAGATGGAACCGTAGCGCACGGCGGTTGCACCTTTTGTAGCGTCTCTGGTTCCGGCGATATGATTGTCGCCCCAGAAGATCCGATTCCTGTGCAATTTCAAAAAGAAATTCAAATGATGCACAAAAAATGGCCCGGCGTTGAGCAATACATTGTTTATTTTCAAAATTTCACCAATACGCACGCCCCTCTGGCAGTCATTAAAGAACGTTTTGAACAAGTGGTCCACTTACCAGGCGTGGTCGGTTTGTCCATTGGGACCCGCCCCGATTGTCTACCCGATGAGGTGGTGGATTATTTAGCTGAATTAAATGAACGACTCTATGTCTGGGTCGAACTTGGGCTACAAACGACTTTTGAAAGCACTAGTCGCCTGATTAATCGTGCCCATGACTACGAAACCTATGTCGCTAGTGTGGCTAAATTACGCAAGCATCAGATTCGCGTTTGTACCCATTTAATTAATGGCCTACCCGGTGAAACGACAGCCATGATGGAAGAAAATGTCCGTCGCACCCTCTTAGACTCTGATATCCAAGGAATTAAATTACACTTACTGCACCTCATGCGTAATACGCGAATGCTCCGCGACTACCACGAAGGACGCTTGCAGTTAATGACGCAAGCAGACTACACCACGGTGGTCTGCAACCAACTCGAAATGATTCCCTCAGAAATTATTATCCATCGCCTGACTGGTGACGCCCCCCGCGAAGCTCTAGTTGGACCGATGTGGAGTTTACAAAAATGGGAAGTCCTAAATGCGATTGATCAAGAATTAAAACGGCGTGACTCTTTCCAAGGGAAATATGACGTTCGCAAAAGTGAGGTGCAGTAAATGTTACCAACTGCCCTTCATTATAGCCGCCAACTTTTAAAAGAAGTCTTGCAAGCAGGTGACATCGCCGTTGATGCAACGATGGGGAATGGCCATGATACTTTACTTTTAGCTGAGCTAGTCGGCGTCACTGGATTCGTTTATGCTTTTGATGTGCAAACACAAGCCATTGAGCAGACTAAAAAAAGGTTGCTTGACACTCCTTGGGAACAATGCGTCCAACTGATTTATGATGGCCATGAGCATTTAGCTTATTACTTACCCATCGATACACCGATTAAAGCGGCGATTTTTAATCTCGGTTATCTCCCTCAAAGTGATAAATCCGTGATTACCTTACCTGACACCACTAAAAAAGCGCTTGATGCCTTATTGCAACGCCTTGTACCTACCGGGCGGATTCTCATTGTCGCTTACTATGGCCATGCAGGCGGGGAGGCAGAATTGCAAACGGTCCGGCAATATTGCGAAGCCTTGCCGCAAGAAGTCTACACTGTTTTAAATTACCAATTTATTAATCAAAAAAATCAACCGCCAATTTTATTTTGCATTGAAAAGAAAAAAACGAGAAACTAAGGATTTCCCCTTGCTTCTCGTTTTTTTTCAGGCAAAATAACAATAGCAAAAAAGAAAGGGATTACACCATTATGACACAATTAAAAGTGGCCACCTATAATATCCGCATGGATGCTTATGAAGACGCACCGTGGACTTGGGCAGCTCGCCGTCCACACGTTTTTGATATCATTCGTTATTTCGATTGGGATTTATTTGGTGTCCAAGAAGTTTTACCACATCAATTAACGGATTTTGCAGCACTGAGTGACTATGCCTTTGTCGGAACCGCACGTGAAGACGGGAACTGTAGTGGAGAATACAATGGTATTTTTTATAAAAAAGAGCGGTTTGAGCTGATCGACCAAAAAATCTTTTGGCTTTCACAAACACCCAACGTTCCTAGCATTCACCCTGAAGCGGGTTGTCACCGTCTATGTGTCTGTGGCGTGTTTAAAGAAAAAGAAAGCGGCCAAACCTTTGTCTTTGCCGACACCCATTTAGACCACGTTTCAGAAAAAGCGCGCGAACTTGGGGCCAAAGTCATCATTGAAGAAGCCTTGACTACTTTTAAAGACTACCCTCTCTTTTTAGTGGGGGATTTTAACGCCACTCCTAGCGAAAAATCCTATCAACTCTTGTCTGAACACTTAACCGATAGCCGCTTAGTCGAAGGCGCCTTTGTTTATGGCCCAAAAGGGACTTACCAAGCCTTTGACGTCACCATGCCTTGGGAAAAAATGGAAGAAATTGACTTTATTTTTGTTTCAAAAGATATTCAAGTGAAAAAAGTGGGGGTTTTAACCAATAATTGGGAAAACAAGTTCCCTTCCGATCATTTCCCCGTTGAAGCAATCGTAGAATTAAACTAAAAAAATCAGCCACCGTTGAAAGTTTGCTTATCCTTTCAGCGGTGGCTTTTGCTTATATTTTTATTTTTAATGATTGACTTTAAAGCGTTTCAACCGTAGCGCATTTAAGACCACCGAAATCGAACTAAAACTCATCGCAGCTCCAGCAATCATTGGATTTAGCAATGGGCCACCAAACAAGTGAAGCACGCCCATCGCCACTGGAATGCCTAAAACGTTATAGGCAAACGCCCAGAAAAGGTTTTCGCGAATATTTTTAATGGTTGCCCGACTTAATTCAATCGCTGTTGGGACATCATTTAAATCGCCCCGCATTAAGACAATGTCGGCCGATTCAATCGCAACGTCTGTGCCCGTGCCAATCGCAATCCCGACATCGGCTTGAGCCAAGGCTGGCGCATCGTTAATTCCATCACCAACCATCGCTACCTTTTTCCCTTCTTCTTGCAATTTTTGCACTTCTTTGGCTTTGTCTTCGGGTAAGACTTCACTTAAGACCCGATCAATTCCGACTTGTTTAGCAATCGCTTGGGCGGTTTGATGATTATCGCCCGTAATCATGGCCACTTCTAAGCCCATTTGATGCAAACGTTCAATGGCTTTTTGGCTACTTGCTTTCACCGTATCGGCAACGGCAATTAAACCAATCAGTTGACCTTGGTATGCCAAATACATCGGTGTTTTGCCTTCGCTCGCCAATTTTTGAGCAGTGGCAATTTCGGCAGCAATTTCAATCTTTTGTTCAGTCATTAATTTTTGATTGCCAAAAAACAAGCGTTCATCGGCAATCGTGACTTGAATCCCATGTCCAGGAATCGCTGCAAAATCAGTGACTCTTGGTAAACTTAAATTTTCTTTTTTGGCTTCTTCTAAAATAGCTTGTGCCAGTGGGTGTTCTGAGCCTTCCTCTGCCGCTGCCGCTAAAGCCAAGACTTCTTGGCGCGTTTTCCCTGCATAAGCAAGAACGTCCGTCACGACCGGTTTGCCTTCGGTGATGGTGCCGGTTTTATCAAAGACAATGGTTTGAACTTTATGCGCAGTTTCCAGTGCATCGCCACTTTTAATTAAGACACCATTTTCAGCGCCCTTACCCGTTCCAACCATAATGGCTGTCGGTGTCGCTAACCCTAGCGCACATGGACAGGCAATCACTAAGACGGAGATTGTAATGGTCAAAGCAAAAACCCAAGATTCTTGGCCTAAAAAGAACCAGGCCAAGCCAGATAAAATCGCCAAGACAATCACGATTGGAACAAAAACTCCTGAAACCTTATCCGCCAGTTGCGCAATCGGCGCTTTTGAGCCTTGCGCTTCTTCGACCAATTGAATAATTTGAGCTAAGGTTGTATCTTCCCCAACTTTGGTTGCTTTCATTTTAAAAGAACCGGTTTTATTGATACTAGCGCCGACCACTGCATCATTGATTTGTTTTTCAACTGGAAGGCTTTCCCCTGTTAACATCGACTCATCAACCGCTGAATGGCCTTCGATAATTACGCCATCCACTGGGATTTTTTCCCCTGGTCGTAACACGATAATATCACCGGTTTTGACTTGTTCAATCGGCAACTCAACCTCCGCACCCAAGCGTATCACGCGCGCGGTTTTTGGTGCTAAATCCATTAATTTCTTGATGGCTTCAGAGGTTTTCCCTTTTGAGAGCGCCTCAAAATATTTTCCTAGCGTAATCAAGGTTAAAATAACCGCAGCTGACTCATAATACAAGCTCATCGCCGCATGGGCCTCGCCTTGATAAACTAAAATCGTTTGATACAAGCTGTAAACAAAGGCGGCACTCGTTCCAAGGGCAACTAACGAATCCATATTAGGGTGACCTTTAAAGAGCGTTTTAAACCCATTTATATAAAAGCTTCGACCAAAATAAAGAACCGGTAACGTTAAAAGCAATTGCGTGGTGGCAAAAGTCACGCTTTGTGCCATTGGATTTAAAAAAGCTGGAACGGGCAAACCAATCATGTCGCCCATGGCTAAGTAAAGCAAGGGAACAGTAAAAATCGTTGAGCCGATAAAACGATGCCACATTTCTTTTAAATGTTCGGCCTTTTTTGCTGCCGTATCATCCGACGTTTTTTGACTAGTCTCAAAAACTTTCGCTTCATATCCAGCTGCTTTGACGGCATCCATAATGGCTTGTGGATTGGTTTGACCTGGTTGATAGACCACGGTCATTTTTTCGGTCGCTAAGTTGACGGCGGCCGAGACCACCCCCGCTAAATTTTGTGTCGTTTTTTCCACGGTTTGAGCGCAAGAAGAACAAGTCATTCCTTCAATTGAAAAAGTCATTTGGACTTGAGGTGTCGCAATTGTATAGCCTGATTTTTCAACCGCTTCACGAATTGCCCTTTCATCTAATTGCTTTTCATTATATTGAACCGTTAATTTTTCTGTTGCTAAATTTACACTAGCTTCTTTTACACCTTGCAATTTTTGCACGGCCTTTTCAACCGTCTGGGCACAAGAAGAACAACTCATCCCTTCAACGGCAAAGGTTTCTTTTTTCATTCCTGTTTCCCCCTTATTTCAATTGTGCTTGATAACCCGCCACTTGAATGGCAGTTAAAATTTGCTTTTCATCGATTTCTTTTTCATCAAAATTCACGGTCACTAACTTTTCAGGTAAATCTGCTGAAAAAGATTGCACCCCGATTAAAGCCGTCACTGCTTGACGAATATTGCTGACACATCCTTGACACTTCATATTTTCAACAAAATATATTTTTTCCATTTTGGTTGCCTCCATTTTAAGTTTACATTCGTAAACGTTTTGATATTCTCACTATAAACTTCTTTTTTAAACTTGTCAATTTATCTGAATGCTTTTTTTGCTTCAATTTCATTTGTTTAAAATCGCACTAAATATTTTTCCAAGATTTTAACCAATTAATATCGAAGGCAACTTTTATGAATTCGTCAGAATTTCAAGTAAAAGATGATCCAAGTGGTTGGCGCTGTCTCCTATTTAGCTTTTAACAACCCGGCCTGGTTTTTCACCAAACAAAACCGCACTAAGAGCTCCTAATCCTATTAAAATCATAAAAAAAAAGCGAAAACCATAATACTCGTTTTCGCTCTTCTTTATGCTTTTTATAATTAATCGTAACAAATTAAATCCATTGGAATGGGACCCGCTACGCCGACAAAGATAAAATCTTCATCCCCTGTATTTTTCATCCCATGTTGCTCACCTGGATAAGAAATAATCATATCGCCTTGAGTGATTTCCACTTCCTTGCCTGGTTCAGGGAAGAAAGTCCCCGTTCCTTGAACGACAATCCATAAGTCATCAGAAGTCGTATGGGCATGCGTAAAAACGCTTTGCCCGGGTTTTAAGCACCAAAGCGCCCCGGCTGTTTTTTCAGTTTCGTAAAAGATGGTTTTCTTGCCCGCTTCCTCACAAAAGTTACTTACATCTTTTATCCTAAATAAACGTTGCTTCATTGTTGTATCCCCCATTGGTCAAACCATCCT
>CAYNOA010000065.1:0-8132 GCA_964398695.1 uncultured Enterococcus sp.
AAGTGTTGAAGGAGGACACGAATGTCACTCATCAACACTAGATATTGTAGAACCTTTTAAAGTCCAAATGGCTTTTTATCTTCCTCACGATTTGTCGAGTAACTCGGCTAAAATCTCACGGACTTTGGCATTGTCATTGGCATAGCCTAAAGTAACGCGCAACCATTGCGGTCTGAGACCAGCACGTACGATATAGCCGCGTTTCATTAATTCATGGGCGAGTTGCTGGCTGTCTTGTTGGGTATCAAAGTAAATGAAGTTGGCTTGTGATTTATAATAAAATAAGCCCCTGGCGTCTAAGAAGTGCTCCCATTTCTCCCGTTCTTCGTGGTTAATCGCTACCGTTCTTAAGACAAAATCTTGATCGGCCAGGGCCGCTATCCCCGCTTTTTGGGCGATGGTGCTGGTGTTAAACGGTGGACGCACAATTTCAAAGGTAGGCATTAAAGTCAATGGCACAATGGCATAACCAATTCGTAAAGCTGCTAAGCCATAAACTTTAGAAAAGGTCCGCATCACTAAGAGATTGGAATAGTCAGCCACTAGCGGTAAACTGCTTGACGTCATTTCTTTCGTCACAAATTCTTGATAGGCTTCATCGCTAATGACTAAAACTTCTTTTGGTACTTGCGCGACGAACGCACGGATTTCTGCTTGTGGTAAATAGGTACCGGTTGGGTTATTGGGATTACACAACCAAATAATTTTGGTTTTTGGGGTAATCGCTTGAAGCATGGCACTTAAATCCATTGCCCCAGTTTGCTCATTTACGGGAACTTTGATGACTTTAGCGCCTTCGACCACCGCATGTAATTCGTATTGTGAAAACGTTGGGTCGGCCACAATGATTTCATCGCCGGCAGTTAAAAGCGCGCGCGAAATCATTTGAATGACGTCATCTAAACCGGCCCCGACTAAAATTTGCTCGGTAGGAATTTGATGAAACGCGGCAAGGGCCGTCTTTAAATCTTTGGCGCCCCCGTCAGGATAATAGGCTAAATCAACTAGCGCGGTTTGAAGTATTTCTTTGACTTTGGGTGAAGTGCCAAATGGATTTTCATTTGACGCGAGTTTGACCACTTTTTCTAAGCCGTATTCTTTTTGAACATCTTTGATTGGGCGTCCTGGGACATAAGGCGTTAAAGTACTAAATGTTTTTTTTACTTGCATCAAAAAATCCCCTTTCTAGTATTCCGTAATCGTTTGTCGATCTTGCGTTTTACTGACTTTTCCTTGGCGTCTATCTAATTCATGAGCCAGGTCTTCTAAGCCAATGCCTTGTTCAACCCATAAAACACTCAGATGATAGAGTAAATCAGCACTTTCAGCAATTAACTCGGCTCGATCATTGTTTTTAGCGGCAATCACGACTTCGGTGGCTTCTTCGCCGACTTTTTTTAAGATTTTATCGAGCCCCTTGGTCAAAAGGTAGTTCGTGTAAGAACCGGCTTTGGGTGTTTCTTGGCGACTCGTAATTTCTTCGTATAATGTTTTTAAACTTTCCATCTTACTTCGCACTCCTTACTTCTTGAAAAAAACAAGTCCGACTGCCCGTATGACAAGCGGCACCAATTTGTTCGACCGCAATTAATAAGGTATCGCGGTCACAATCTAAGTGAATACTTTTGACTTTTTGGAAGTGACCGCTCGTGGCGCCTTTGTGCCATAAATTTTGTCTCGAACGAGAGTAAAACCAAGTTTCGCCACTAGCAAGTGTCTTTTGGTAACTTTCTTCATTCATATAAGCGAGCATTAAAACTTCTTTCGTTTCATAGTCGGTTATAATCGCTGGAATCAGTCCCTTTGAAAAATCCGGTTGGATCATCGAACATTCACCCCCTGCGCTTTTAAAGCCGCTTTGACTTGGGGAATGGTTAGTTCACCATAATGAAAAATGGAAGCTGCTAAAGCTGCACTGGCCTGCGTTTTTGTAAAGACATCGACCATGTGTTGGACCTTACCACAGCCACCCGAAGCAATGACGGGTACCGTGACCGCTTGGGCAACGGCTTGGGTTAAAGCAAGGTCATAGCCGGCTTTCGTGCCATCGCCATCCATGCTCGTTAAAAGGATTTCACCGGCGCCAAGTGCGACAACTTCTTGTGCCCATGCCACCACCTCTAAACCGGTATCTTGACGACCGCCGTGGCTATAGACGTGCCACGTTTTTGTTTCGGGGTGGTATTTGGCATCAATGGCCACGACGATACACTGATTGCCGAACTTTTCAGCCCCGTCTTTAATCAATTGCGGCTCTTTTAAAGCCGCTGAATTTAAAGAAATTTTATCCGCACCGGCACGTAGTAAGGCTTGCATGTCGGCCACCGAGCGAATGCCACCACCAACCGTTAAAGGAATGAACACTTCGGCGGCTGTTTGGCGAACGACTTCCACCATGGTCTTTCTTTCTTCAACCGTGGCCGTAATATCTAGGAAAACGAGCTCATCGGCACCCGCTTCGGCATAAGCTTTGGCAATTTCAACTGGACTCCCGATATCTTGTAAATTCACAAAATTCACTCCTTTGACGACGCGCCCATTCGTCACGTCAAGGCAAGGAATAATTCGTTTAGTTATCATGGACCTTCCACCTCCACGACGTCTTTCATCGTGATGTTGCCATTGTATAAAGCTTTACCGGAAATCACACCGGCCACGCCTAGGGCTTTGACCGCTTCTAAATCTTGGCGTGAACTAATCCCACCCGAAGCAATGATCGCCACTTGAGGAACCGCCGCTTGAATCGCGGCTAACTGTTCGAGATTAGGGCCTTGTAAGGTGCCATCTTTCGCAATATCGGTGAAGATAATCGTTTCAACCCCAATCGTCGCCATTTTTTGCGCAACTTCTAAATAATTTTGATCAGAAACTTCTAACCAACCACGCGTCGCCACTTGGCCGTCTTTGGCATCAATTCCGACAATAATCTTCTTGCCATATTTTTTGACGGCTTCGGCCACAAAGTTTGGCTCTTCAATGGCTTTTGAACCGATAATTACCCGTGCCACGCCGTTGGTTAAATAACGATCGACTTGGGCCATCGAACGAATGCCGCCCCCAACTTGAACGGGGATCTTTAATTGATTGGCAATTCCTTTAATGATTTCAAAATTGGTCAAATCGCCCTTTAAGGCCCCGTCTAAATCGACTAAGTGTAAGGCGCTCGCCCCTTCTTTGGCAAAGGTTTGGGCTTGCGCAAATGGATCAGGGTTAACGACAGTTTCTAAGGCAAAATCACCTTGGTATAAGCGCACGCAACGACCTGCTTTTAAATCAATTGCTGGATAAATAATCATGATTGAATCCCCTTTACAAATGCTTTTAAAATTTCTTGCCCAATTGCACTACTTTTTTCCGGATGAAACTGTGTACCATATACCCGGTCTTTGCGGACAATGCCGGGCACTTCAACGCCATAATGACTCGTTGCTAAAATGTAGTCTTTCGGGCAATCTACATAGTAGGAATGCACATAATAAACATACTCACCGGCTAAGTTGGCCACAAAAGGATCGGCTTGTTGCAACTCAAGTTGGTTCCACCCCATATGCGGGACCGCAAGATGCGGCAAAGCTGGTAAAGGCTTGACTTCACCCGGAATCAGACCTAAGCCTTTTGTCAAACCGTGTTCCTCGCTTTGTTCAAATAAAAGTTGCATCCCTAAACACACACCTAAGAGGGGCGTGCCCTTTTTGACGGCTGTTTTGATGGGCTCAATTAAGCCTTTGTCTTCCAGTGTTTTCATTGCTTTAGGAAAAGCGCCCACGCCGGGTAAAATCAACCCATCGGCCGCTAAAATATCGGCGGGGTCACCTGAGATTTTAGGGGTAACCCCAATTTTTTCAAAGGCTTTACTAATACTGCGTAAATTGCCAGCATCATAATCAACGAGGACAAGCATTAAAGAACCCCCTTCGTTGAATTGACTCCTTGAATATTCGGATTGACTTCAATGGCTTGACGCAAAGCCCGACCAAAGGCTTTAAACAAGGCTTCAATTTGGTGATGCGTGTTTTTCCCATAAAGGACTTTTAAATGCAAATTCATTTGCGCGTTAAAGGCCACTGCTTGGAAAAACTCTTCAACGAGCTCCGTATCAAAATCACCTAATTTCGGGTTATTAAATACGGCGTCAAAAACCAAATACGAACGACCACTTAAATCTAACGCCGCAAATCCTAAGCTCTCATCCATTGGCACGTATTCATGCCCGTAACGATTAATCCCGACTTTATCCCCGAGTGCTATTTTCAAACATTGACCAATCACTATGCCGACATCTTCAACGGTGTGATGGCTATCGACTTCTAAATCGCCCTTTGCGAGGCAGTTAAAGCTAATGCGACTGTGACGGGCAAAAAGGGTTAACATATGATCAAAAAAGCCCACTCCTGTTTGAATTTCACAAACTGGGTTTTTCTCATCTAAAGCTAAAGACAGTTCAATTTGTGTTTCCCCAGTTTTTCTTGTTAAACTTGCTTCTCTCATTTTCAAATCGTCTCCTTGCTTTCTAAGTTTCATTCATCAAGTGCTTCAAAGCGCACTTGAATGGCGCGCGCATGAGCGTCTAAGCCTTCTTCAAGCGCCAAATCCATCACTGCTCCTTTTTCTTTGGCCAGGGCTTCTTTCGTATAAGATAAAAAGGCCGTGCGTTTAATAAAATCTTCAACGCCTAGTGGTGAGAAAAAGCGCGCCGTGCCACTCGTTGGCAACACGTGGTTGGGGCCGGCTAAATAATCTCCTAAAGGCTCTGAAGCATAGGCCCCTAAAAAGACCGATCCGGCATGTTTGACTTGGTTTAAGTGACTCATTGGGTCTTTTAATTGAATTTCTAAATGCTCGGGTGCAATTTCATTCATTAGATCAAATTGCGTCGCTTCATCTTCAACCACCAGTAGTGCGCCATGATTTTCTAAAGCTTGGCGGGCGATAGCGGCTCTTGGCAAAGTGCTTAATTGTTGCTCAAGCGCCGTGCGGACGGCAAGGGCCACTTTTTCGCTCGTTGAAATTAAAATCGAACGCGCCAAGACGTCATGTTCGGCTTGGGCTAGTAAATCGGCGGCAATATAAGCCGGATTGGCTTGTTCATCGGCTAAAACAACGACTTCTGATGGTCCAGCAATCATATCAATGGCGACTTGCCCAAAAAGAATTTTTTTCGCAGTGGCGACATAAATATTCCCTGGCCCAACAATTTTATCGACTTTTGGAATGCTTTTGGTCCCATAGGCTAAAGCCGCAATCGCTTGGGCGCCGCCGATTTGATAAACTTCATCGACACCAGCAATTTTAGCCGCCGCGAGCAAACTATTGGGTAACCCGGCTGGATCGGCGGGTGTAACCATGACAATTCGTTTCACCCCGGCAATCTTAGCGGGAATGGCATTCATTAACACCGAAGAAGGATAACGCGCCGTCCCGCCTGGAACATAGATTCCAACCGTTTCAATGGGTAAAACGAGCTGTCCGCGGATAACGCCGGGTTTTTCCGCATCGATAAAGCCGGTTTGTTTTTGTTTTAAATGAAAAGATTCAATGTTGGCTTTGGCAGTTTCTAAGGCACTCAATAGATTGGGCGCGGTATTTTGATAAGCCGTCTCAATCTCTGCCTCACTTAATTTGAAGGTTTCTAAGTAGACCTTATCAAAGGTCTCCGTATAACGACGAAGGGCTTCATCGCCGTGTACTTGCACGTCTTTTAAAATGGCTTTCACTTGCTCTTCGACTTGACTTTCTGCGACGGTCGCTTGTTGTTTTTCTAATACATTGAGTAAAAAATTCAAATCGCCTTTAATAATTTCCATTTAATCACCTTTTTCTTCATTAATATACGCATCGAGTTGATCGACTAATTGACAAACGGCTTGTTTTTTTCGTTTTAAAGAAACTTGATTGACAATTAAACGGGTCGAAATTGCGGCCATTTCCTCAAAAATAATAAGGCCATTCTCGCGCAAGGTATCTCCGGTTTCGACAATATCAACAATCGCATCGGCTAACCCTAAAAGTGGGGCAATTTCAACGGAGCCTTCAATCTTAATAATTTCGATATCTTCGCCTTTTGCTTGAAAATAACGCGCAGCTGTCCGCGGGTATTTGGTAGCAATCATTTTGCGGCGGTAATCGGTTGGGTCATAACTTGGCAAAGAGGCGACACAAAAGCGACATTGACCAATTTTTAAATCGAGCATTTCATAGTGTTCGCCGCCATCTTCATGGATGACATCACTGCCAACAATCCCAATATCAGCAACGCCTTGTTGAACATACGTTAAAACGTCAACCGCTTTAACTAAAATAAATTGGTATTGGTTATCCGGACTAGTAAAGACTAGTTTCCGATTTTTGTTGCGTAAAAAATCACAATTAATGCCAATTTTTTCAAGCAAAGCAATCGTACTTTTTTCAATGCGCCCTTTGGTTAAAGCAATCGTTAATTTACTCATTGATCTTCGTCCTCCACTGGATAAACTTTTACACCACTTGCTTGCACATGAAGTACTTGAGGAATTTGCCACTGCTTGGCATACTGTAAAGAATCGGCCAAAGACTGATGCAAACTCAAACGGCTGGCGGCTTCACTTGCAATTAGGGCTTCAGCGGCTTGTAAACAATCAGCTTCAAAGTGAATCAAGGTTTTTGTTTCAAGCGGGTTTTCCCACCCTGTTTGGCGATTAATGATGCTGTAAATTTTATCAAGATAAAAAACTAAACCCACCGCCGGGACGGGTGCCACCGAAAATTCGGTTAATAATTGATCGTAACGCCCGCCACTAAAAAAACTGCCGGCCGCTTGATCGGTATACCCTTTAAAGGTCATCCCACTATAATACTTTAGTTCACGAACCAAGCCCAGATCGACCGTAATGGGTTGCTCTGGATAGACTTGATGAATTTGGGCAATCAAAGCTTCCATCTCTGCAATGGCCGCAATGATCGCTGGCTGATTCGTCAGTTGACGGGCTTGGGCTAAAATTTCCCAATCGCCAAATAAACGAGAAAGTTTTGAAACAAAGGGATAGAGTTCATGCGTTTGGTAATTTGCTAAAAAAGCGAGTAAGTTTGGCGTATTTTTACTTTGCAGAATTTGGGCAAAAGTTTGTTCTTCTTCCATTGATAATCCTAGTTCTAAAACAATCCTTTGAACAATCGCCGCATGCCCCAATTCAATTTGAAAATCGGCAATGCCACATTTTCGTGAAATACTGACCGCATTAATTAAACATTCCGTTTCGGCTTTCAGTGACTCGTAACCAATTAATTCCATCCCTGCTTGTAATTGCTCACTGTATTCACCAGAATGACCTTTAATCACGCGGAAAATTTTCCCGCTATAAAAGAGCTGCACGGGAGGGATAATCCCGGTTGTACTCACGACGCGGCCAACCGGTAAAGTCATGTCCGGACGCAAGACGACAATTCGCCCTTGCTCATCAAAAAAACGATAACGCGACGTCGCTTTTTGATCCATCCCTTCAAACACTTCTTCAAACTCAATTAGTGGGGTCTCGATTCGCTGATAGCCACGATGTTCAAAATGATGGTTCACCAGGCTCTCCAAATGATAGCTTTGCATCGCCTCTTTAAATAGTTTGTCTTTTGTGCCATTTGGCAAGCTTCGATTCCACTTCATGTTTGCACCCCTCATTAAATTAGAATTAAATCTTCTTAAATTAAAGATGATAAAACTCTCAGAATATTATGACTATCCTAGCAAGGATTTATAAAAATGTAAACTGTTTTGTTGGAAAAACCCCGATTTTTCATGAAAAACATCCGGTTTCGAGCAACTTTTCACTCTTTTGAAAAAACAATTAGAATGGTCCTTGTTTGCTTTTTATTGGGTAAAAAAAAAGCCTCCTCTTTTTTGAACCCAATTGTTCAAAAAAGGAGGCTGCTTATTTGGTAATTTTTGATTCACCCGTCGCATAATCAATCGTGTAGCCGGGTTGGATATTGTATAAAAAGACATTAAAGGAAATTTCCTGATCCTCGATACTTTGCGCCTCTATTTGTACGCCCCGAGCGACTAGCTCCGTGCCTTTAAAATAAGGCGTCACGCGATAGCGAACATGATGCGACGTTGATTTTAAGTAATTGGCGACCACTTGTTCATACTCTTTCATCGTGAC
>CAYNOA010000065.1:8142-9896 GCA_964398695.1 uncultured Enterococcus sp.
TTTCAATTACAAAGTCATCAAGTTTTTTAAATTGGCATCTTCACCGGTAAATTGGTGGGCAATCAAATGCGAGCGATTATACAACATCTCGCCACTTTGCATTTTCTTTTGCTTCCAACCCGTCGGACGCACACTCGAAATGTCCCCCCGTTTTTCGGTTGGCCTAAAATCACGTTGCAACATCGCATTGGCTTGACCGACGCGGTTTAAATCATCTAAATTCGAAAAAGTTTGCCAATAACTGCCCTGTAAGCTTAATTCTTCTAACGTAAAATTTGGTTGATTTTGGTTGATTTCAACGACCGCATGGGTCCCATCAAAGGCGGGCAGCGCCTCTAATGTCGGATAGGTTTGCTTTGGTTCGTTAAAGATATCGGCGATTGTTTCTAGGTTCTCTGGATCAAATTTACTCAGATCAATTTGACCCGCCGTTGCCGTAAAAATAAGGAGCGCGGCAAGACCAAAAAGGAGCCCTTTGATTTTTGTACGATTTGTTTGTTGCTGTTTTGCCATTTTAATTTTCTCCATTCCATAAAAAGAAGCGAAAACTTAAAAGTTTAAGTTTTCGCCGGTTTATTGCGTTTTATTCGAAGTGTTTACCATAAACATCATCAACGTTTTGGTTTGGATCAATCACGATGTATAAGCTTTTTGTTTTTTCGCTCACACGTGTTGATTGGTATTCATTATCTAAACCTTCTGTTGATTTGTCTTTGTATGGGAAGTAAACCAAATCAGGCGTGCCTGCTTGATATAAAATCTCCATGCGTTCGATGTCTTCGTATTTTAAAGCACGAGAGAACATTCCTAATTCTAAACCACCAAGGTTGATATCATGCGTTGAAACGTGGTCACCTTCTGTATAAATTTCAATTTTGAAACCTGCACATGGGTGAATTTCCACAAATTCACTGCCTTTAATTCGACCAAAACTTGTTGTGATTTGTTTAATCCATAAATCTCCAATGTAACGACGGTCAATCGTCCATGTTTCTCCATTACGGAATAATAGTTTTAAAGCTTTCATTTCTCTTGCCATGTCAAAACGCTCCTTCAGTTTTGTTTGTATGTTACTACCTATTTAGTTTAACATAACAAGCTATTAGCGTAAATAAAACCGCTTGAAGTTAAATATTTCACACACTGACGACTACCGGGTGCTCTTCTTTTAAAAATGCGAGCAAGGCGCTTTGTTGATTAGCGACTTTTTTTTCGATGACTGCTTGTTCACATAAACTCAAAGCTTCTTTTAACCAAGCGCCCCCTTTTTTTTCGAAGCTGGTCATTAAATCATGGCCGTTGATTGCGAGCTGCGTTAAGTTTTTGATGGGCAATTGCTCATAAGCGCTTAAACTCTGTTGGCTTTGGTTTGCTTGACCAAAATACGGCAAGAGGCTTTCAACGAGCGCAATATTTTCGGCTTGTAATTCATACAGTAAAACTGCGCTATAATCGGCTTGTTTACGCCAACGCAAGCCGCCTAGCACTTGTTGCACTTGACGAATGATTTGATTTGAGCATTTCCACTGCTTTAAAAAAGACCGAATGTCCGCTTCGGCTAAATTTAATTGATCAATCAGTAATACCCAAGCTTGCACTTCACTTGTCAAAGGCATTGCCGGTAACCCAGCAAAGGCTTTTAAGGCTTGACCTTGTTCTTTTAAGCCCGGACAATAATTATAACAGTGCGTTTCTAGCAACATTTCAATGCCCAATTGCCGATTCTTCCCTAGAAGTAATTTCACAAACTCAAT
>CAYNOA010000066.1:0-9714 GCA_964398695.1 uncultured Enterococcus sp.
AAGCCAGCCTTAGGGATTCTTGGTTCAGAGTGGGTCGGTTTGGAACACTTTAAATACATGTTTCAATTGCCGGATAGTCGACGAATTTTTTTAAATACCATTATTATTGCTATAGGGAAAATAATTGTGGGCATGATTGTACCGATCTTTTTTGCGTTAATTTTAAATGAGGCAAGAGTAAAATGGTTTAAAAAATCGGTACAAACAATTGTTTACTTGCCAAATTTCCTTTCCTGGGTTGTTTTAGGGACGGTTATTTCAATGATTTTCTCAGTTGACGGGATGGTGAATAATCTCCTTGCTTTCTTTGGTTTAGAAAGAATTATGTTTTTAGGGAGTAACACTTGGTTTCGACCATTATTAATTGCAACGGATGTTTGGAAGGGCTATGGTTATAGCACGATTATTTATTTGGCGGCTTTAACAAGTATTAATCCAGCACTGTATGAATCAGCCGCGATGGATGGTGCCAATCGCTTAAAACAAATTATTCATATTACGTTACCAGCAATTTTACCGACCATTATTTTGTTGGCTACTTTGAATCTAGGTAGCGTTTTAAATGCAGGTTTTGATCAAGTCTTTAACTTATACAATCCAATTGTTTATGAAACAGGGGATATTATCGACACTTTTGTCTATCGAATGGGTCTAATTAATATGCAATTCTCATTTGCAACCGCAGTTGGGTTACTAAAATCAACCGTTAGTTTTATTTTGATTGTGATTTCTTATAAGTTGGCAGACAAATATGCCGGTTACCGAATTATCTAGGAGGGAAGAACGATGGTTACATCAAAGACTTGGAGTTATCGAATAACAACCTTTTTTATTTATTTTTTTCTTTTGCTAGCTGCTTTTGTTTCTTTGGCACCGTTACTAAATACGGTCGCCATGTCTTTTAGTAGCAGTGGCGCAGCAACCTCGGGGAAAGTAACTTTTTTACCGGTTGGTTTTACATTAGGTGCCTATAAAAAAATTATAAATGACCAAGCATTTTGGCGTGCGTTTTGGGTATCGATTCAGCGAGTTTTGCTAGGTGGAGCAATTAATTTAACTTTGGTCGTGCTAATGGCGTTTCCGTTATCTCGTTCCACGAAGCAATTTCGCCATCGCAATATCTATATGTGGATTTTGATGTTTACAATGCTATTTAATGGGGGGATTATTCCAACTTATATCATTGTAACAAAGATGGGACTAATTAATACAATCTGGGCACTCGTCTTACCTGGTGCGGTTTCTGTTTACAATGTTATTTTAATGATGAACTTCTTTCGGAATATTCCACCTTCATTGGAAGAAGCGGCTTTAATGGACGGTGCCGGACCGTGGACCATTTTGTTGAAAATATTTTTACCAATCTCACTTCCGTCACTGGCAACCATCACATTGTTTATTATTGTAGGTCATTGGAATAGTTTCTTTGATGGGTTAATCTATATTAATGATCAAACAAAAATTCCACTTCAAACGTATTTACAACAATTATCTTTATCAACCGAAGCCATGAAGGAAGCAACTGCGGAAGAAATGAAGAGTCTAAAAGAGTTGTCGTCATTGACATTGAATTCTGCTAAAATTTTAGTTTCAATGGTACCAATCTTAATTATTTATCCATTGTTGCAACGATTTTTAATCAGCGGTTTAGTTCTAGGTTCAGTAAAAGAATAAAAATCACCAAAAGGAGAAAAAAATGCAATTTGAAATCAAAGAGGAATTTTATTTTAATGGAAAGCCTGAGCGAATTATTTCAGGGGCCATTCACTATTTCCGGATTACACCAGGAAAGTGGTACCAAAGTTTATACAATTTAAAAGCGATGGGGGCCAATACGGTTGAAACCTATGTGCCGTGGAATATGCACGAACCGCAAAAAGGAAAATTTAATTTTTCAGGTGTGGCTGATCTCGAACACTTTTTAGAAATTGCCACGGAACTTGGTCTTTACATTATTTTGCGGCCTTCACCTTATATTTGTGCTGAATGGGATTTCGGTGGATTTCCAGCTTGGCTACTAACCGAATGTACGCGTGTTCGTAGTCAAGACCCTAAGTATTTGGCAGCCGTGGAATCTTATTATCAAGAATTAATTCCTCGTGTCGCAAAATATCAGTTTACTCGAGGTGGCAATCTCATCATGGTACAAATTGAAAATGAATACGGTTCTTATTCTGACGATAAAGAATATTTACGCAAAAATCGTGATTTATTAATTAAGTATGGGATTGATGTACCTTTTGTCACGTCAGATGGTGGCTGGGAAGCTGTTTTAGAAGCAGGCACGCTCATGGCAGAGGATGTTTTACCAACGGCGAATTTTGGTTCAAGGGCCAAAGAGAACTTTATGGCCTTAGAAAAAATCATGAACAAATACAGCGTGAAAAAGCCTTATATGTGTATGGAATTTTGGTGTGGTTGGTTTAATAATTGGGGGAGCCCGATTATTCGTCGGAGTGCCCAAGACAGCGCACAAGCTTTTCGAGAAATTTTAGAATTAGGTAGTGTCAATATGTTCATGTTCCATGGGGGCAGTAACTTTGCCTTTTGGAATGGTGCCAACGAAAGTCGACAAGAAGGCTATAAACCACAAGTGACTTCTTATGATTATGATGCGCCATTAAATGAATATGGGAATCCAACGGAAAAATATTATGCCTTTCGCCAAGTGGTCCAAGAGCTATTCCCAGAAAAAGAATTACCAGAACCAATTATTTCAAAAGCAACTGCGTATGAAACCTTAGCTTGTCAGAAAAAAGTGTCATTGTTTGAAACATTAGCAACGATTTCTGAAATGACGATGCATGACGTCACAAAACCAATGGAAGATTTAGGTCAAGAGTATGGTTATGTATTATACGAACATGTTCATCCGTTACAAACAGGCACGCGCCGTTTTGAAATCGTTGATGCGAACGATCGCGTCCAAGTCTTTCGCAATCAACAACTGATTGTGACCCAAATGGACGAAGGCAAGACACTTGAAATTGGTGAAGAATTTGTCTTAAACGACATTCAAGCAAACGAGCACCTCCAAGTGTTAGTTGAAAATCGCGGGCGCACGAATTATGGTCCTTACTTAACGTCTCCGAGACAAAAAAAGGGTATCCGCGCGGGAGTTCGTCAAGATTTATTCTTTATTTCGCATTGGAAGCATTACTCGATTCCCCTTGAAAGTGATGCAGCCGTTGATTTTAGCCAAGAGTGGCAAGAAAAAGTGCCAGCTTTTTATCAATTTGAGCTAGAATTAACCGAAGAACCAACCGATACCTTTCTTGATTTACGTAATTTAGGAAAAGGCAATGTCTTTGTGAATGGCATGAACTTAGGTCGTTATTGGGATATTGGTCCGTTTTACACCATGTACTTACCACATGATTTACTAAAAGCTGGTAAAAATACGATTACGATTTTTGAAACAGAGGGCGTTACAATTGAAAAATTATCGTTTGCTTCAGAACCGATAACATTAGAACCAAAAGAATGATTGGAAGTGAATAGAAATGCTAAAACGTTTATCCTCCCCGTTGAATACATTGACTATTTTTATTGGGACACTATTTTTAGTGAACTTACTAATTTTTATAACGAATCTTCCCCTGTTATTTAGTTTGCTATTTATCCCTAAAGTGGGTGAAAATATCATTCCCGTTGTCTTATCTGGCGCTTTACTTGGTCCGGCCATCGCTGGTGGGATTTCTGTGATTTGGCGCTATATGAATACGGGAGAATACAATGTCTGGCAACGATTTTGGCAAGGATATAAACGCAACTTTTGGCAATCACTTTTAATTTCAGGCGCGATTTGTTTGTTTGCGGCAATCTTAATTTATAATTTACGAATGATCCTCGCTTTTCAGAGTATGGTTGGCCTGTTTTACCCAACGTTAATTTTTTTAATGTTATTGCCAACTTTTTTCTTTCAAGCCATTTTATTAAGTAGTCGTTTTGAAATGACCAATCGACATATACTTTTGAATACTTTGTTTTTTATGTTGCAAAATCGTAAGTCAACGTTAAAAAATTTTTTGACCATTATTTTGTTTTTTGCTTGCGCGTATTTAACAGGTTGGAAAATCTTATTTCTCTTGTTATTTAGCTTGCCAATTTATCTTGTTTTAATCAATGTTCAGCGTACTTTAAAAACACTCGAAAAACAACAAGGCTTTGAATTTTAAATGACGGGATTGTGTCGTAAACCGACACAGTCCCCTTTGGTGTTTTAAACAAACAAGGAGGAAAAAAAGAAATGAAAAAATTAAAAATCGGTTTAATTGGGGCGGGAAGTATTGCCCATGAGCATTTAAAAGCCTATCAAAAGAATCCCTTAGTGGAAGTGGTCGCCTTATGTGATATTAACCCGGTCCAATTAGCTAAAATGGCCGAACAATATCAAATTCCAAAAACGTATCCGACAAAAGAAGCCTTACTTGCACAAACGGAGATTGATGCAGTGAGCGTCTGTGTTTGGAATTCGGCCCATGCGGAATGTACGATTGCCGCTTTAGAAGCAGGCAAGCATGTCTTATGTGAAAAACCAATGGCCACGACAACCGCTGAAGCCAAAGCGATGGCAGCTGCTGCCAAAGAAAACGAGCGGCTCTTAATGATTGGCTTTGTGCGTCGTTTTGGCAATGATGCTCAAATTATTTTAGATTTTAAAGCCAATCACTTTTTTGGTGAACTATATTATGGCAAAGCGACTTATTTGCGTCGCCACGGGAACCCAGAAGGTTGGTTTGGCGATAAATCACGCTCGGGTGGGGGACCGTTAATTGATTTAGGCGTGCATGTGATTGACTTATTAACGTATTTATTTGGCCAAAAACGTCCGGTTTCAGTTTACGGCGTGACTTTTCAAAAATTATTGAATCGTCCAGCGGTCAAAGACAAGCAAAGTTATATTTCTTCCACTCCCGGACCGGTTATTTGTGACGTTGAAGACTTAGCCAGTGCGCTCATTCGTTTTGAAGATGGATCGGCGATTGCAATTGAAACGAGTTTTAGTTTAAACTTAAAAGAAGACGAGACGAAAATCGAACTCTTTGGAACAAAAGGCGGTGCCTGTTTGAATCCATCTTTAGAGTTATATACTGAGATGAATGGCTATATGACCGATGTGCAATTGAAGATGCCAAGCGCGCTTTCGATGGATGGGTTGTTTGATCGTGAAATTAATCATTTTGTCGATTGTCTGTTAAATGATACGCCGTGTCTTTCACCCGCTCAAGATGGGGTTGTGATTGCGCAAGTGATTGAAGCAATTTACAAGTCCGCTGAAACGGGTCATGAAGTGATTTTATAGGAGGAAGAAAATGTCAAAAATTGCCTGTAGTACGTATAGTTTTCAAGCTTTAATGAATCAAGGAAAGTTAACTCAATTGGAAACATTGGCTAAAGCCAAAGCGCTAGGCTTTGATGCCATCGAAATTGTAGGACTAGAGTGCCCAGAAAGTGTGACGGAAGAAGACTATGTTTTCCAATTAAAAGCAGAACTAGAACGACTGGCGTTTCCAATTACTTCTTTTACCTTTAGTGCAGATCTTTTAAACGGTTGCCAAGGTGACACCCAAGCGGAAATTGACCGAATTAAGAAAATGATTGATTATGCAGTGATCTTAGGCGCTCCTCGTGTCCGACATGACGCCACTTGGGGTGTACCAGGCAAAACATTTGCTCAAATCTTGCCAGTAATTGCGCAGGCTTGTCGTGAAATCACCAGCTATGCGGCTGAAAAAGGCATCCAAACCACCGTTGAAAACCATGGTTTTTTTGCGCAAGATAGCCAGCGAATGGAAGCCTTATATGCAGCCGTTGATCATTCGAATTTTAAACTATTAGTTGATATGGGTAATTTTTTATGTGTCGATGAATCACCACTAGAAGCAGTTAGCCGACTCGCCTCATTAGCCGGTTATGTCCATGTCAAGGATTTTCACGTGAAACATTTTGCAGCAGCTAATCCTGGCGAAGGCTTCTTCCAAACGCGGGCTGGTAATTATTTGCGCGGTGCGATTGTGGGTCATGGTGAAGTACCGGTGACACAATGTTTAGCTATTCTGAAAAAAGCACAATATCAAGGTGATTTCGCGATTGAATTTGAAGGAATGGAGGATAACTTGCCTGCACTAGCTATTTGTTTAACGAATTTGCGGAAATATTTAGCGATGTAAACCAAAAAAACGCGTAAAAGGATAGCCTTTTGCGCGTTTTTCTCTTATTCTTGAATCGGCAGTAAAATCGTAACGAGCGTACCTTGACCAAGCGCGCTATCAAAAAGCAAGCCGTATTGTTCGCCAAAATAAAATTTAATTCGTTGATTGATGTTATTTAAACCATAACCCCTTGTCTTCGTAACCAAAACATCGGTTAGTTCATGGGTATCAAAACCAACCCCATTGTCTTCGATTTTAATTGAGAAGATGGTAGGTGTTTCTTGTTGAATGGCGATGCGTAAGTGTTGGTTGGCCTTGGTTTGGTTAAAGCCATGTTCAATCGCATTTTCAACAATCGGTTGTAAAAGTAAATGGACAATCGGCAGATGGAGGAGTTTTTCGTCAATCTCATAGGTAACACAAAAATAATCAGGGTGTAAAAATAACTGCAATTCAATATACGTTTTGACGTTATCGAGTTCATCTTGGACGGAAATCTCATTTTGGCCGCGATTAAGTGTAGTGCGATAGTATTTCGATAAGAGTTGAATGGCGTAACTAATTTCATCTTGCCCTGAAAGAACTGCTCGCCAGTTAACAGCCGACAAAGTATTATATAAAAAATGGGCATTAATTTGGTGAATCATCGCCTGATACTCACGGTCTTTACTTTCTAAATGCGTTTGATGATTTTCTTCTTGAAAAGTCAAGACCATCTCCAACATATCGTGAATCTCATTACTAAGCTCATGAAATTCATTTTGTTGATTTAATGCCGATTGGGTGTGTGGTTTTTTATTCAAAGCACTGGCTACTCGCCGTTTTAAATACGTAATTTCTTGGCTAATATTTTGCGAAAAAAAACGAGTTGAATAATAAGCGATAATTAAAGAAAGCCCGATAACTGTCAATGTTAAAAATAAGATCCCTTTTTGGGTGCTTGGTAAAGAAGCTTGACTCAGTGAAAAGACCCAATCGGTATTTTCAATCGGAATTTGATAGTTTTTTGTGATATCAACGATTTCTAAAGGATAAATTTGATCACTTTGATTATGGACGGCTCCAAGCGGCCGTGTATCGGTTGCCGAAAAATCAGGAAAAATATCGCTCTTATCAACGGTGATTAAGACGAAAGTTTGAAAGCCAGAAGCATTAGGGAAGCCGCCGAAAATCCCTAAAGTCCGTTCATCTAATTCAACCCAAACGGCATTCGTCGGGGCCAATGTTTGCGGGTCTAAGTGAAACTTGGCTAATTCTTCTAAACCTAAGATATTTAAGCGCATATCAGCATAACTAGAGTTCGTGAAAAATAAGATTTTTTGAATGTATGGATTCGTGGCTTGGATATAGGTTACGGTTGGATCGAGCGTGTCGCGAAAAAATAAATAGCGTTCAAACATTGAGACATTTTCATTGTACCAAGCGCTTTGAAAGGCATTATTTTCCGTAAACAAACTTAAGGAATGACGAAACAAATCAACGTGACTCGTAATATTTTGTTTTGTTTGGAGTAAAAGGTCCCGCCGAGCCTCATTTTGTGCTTGATTGGTAATTTTATTCGTTTGAAAAAAGACCATTAGAGAAAGTAATAACACCGGCAATAAACTTGTCAGTAAAAAGGCGCGAAATAATTTTTCTTTAAAAGTGAGCGGCTTAATTTTCATGAACAAAATTTTCCTCTCGATAAATAGATGGGGTTGTCCCAAAATGATTTTTAAAAATACGATTGAAATAAGAGGTGTTATCAAAACCAACATATTTCGCAATATCAACGACTTTCATATTTGAATGAATTAGCAAATTACAGGCTTTTTCAAGTCGGTAATGATTCAAATATTTATTGAGCCCGATTTTCATTTCTTTCTTAAAGAGAATGCTCAAGTAGTTAGCGGATAAAAAAACACGCTCGGCTAACTCTTCTAAAGTTAAATCACGCATAAACTCATGATGAATAATTTCAAGGACGTGATCAATTATTTTATCGTTTGTTAGTGGCTGTTGGTCAATCAGCTGGTTAAAGATTTGCTTGACACATTGTTGGAATTCAACTGGATTGATCGGTTTAAGTAAATAATCAACGACATTGGCTTTTAACAACTCACGAGCATAATGGAAGTCATCGTAGCCACTTAAAACTAAGATTTTTAGCTCCTTATCAAATTCGCGTACTTGAGTAATTAAGGCCACCCCATCTAATAGCGGCATTTTAATATCAGTGATTAATAAAGAAAAATGCTGCGTCTTTAACTCTTTTAACGCATCTAAGCCATTCGTACATTCAACGATATTCAAATTGGCAAATTCTTTCTCTAATAAAAAACGTATTCCTTGACGTTCCAATTGATTGTCATCCACGATTAAAACGTGTAACATCGCGTAATTCCCCCCTTAAATTGACCAAAATCGACAAAATAATTATAACATATAAAGCGCTTTAATTTTATCGTTTGTTAGTAGATAAAACTGTGCCAGGTGAGAAATAAAAAAAGAAGAAAGAAAAAGTTACTTTCCTTTTTCTTTCTTTTTTTCCTTCATCCACAACACTTCTTATATTTCTTCCCACTTCCACAGGGGCAAGGATCATTTCGGCCGATTTTTTCATGGCGAATCGGTTGGCTTTTTGTTTGGGTAAAAGCTGTTTGGTTGGCATTTTTTTCTAAAAAGTTGGCGATAAAGGTATCGACTTGTGCTTCGTCATTTAAATCAACACCCATTGAAGCAGCATGTTGGAAGATTTCAGCCATTTCATCTAAATCCTCGTCTGGCGTCGTTGTTAGAAATAACTGTTTTTCACCTTCTAAGACCCCTTCTGCAAGTTCGGCGGCATTTTGAACGGCGTTGCTTTCACTTAAAAAGTAAAAAAAGCTGCTCAAAATATGACTAAAAGCATAAACAAAATCATCGTCCATTTTTAACTTCATGGGGAAAAGTTCGACAATTAGTTGAAAGGTATCTTCTTTATTCCAATCGCTTGGCATTTTTTTAAAGTAAGAAAGCATGAAATCACCATAGGCTTGGATAGTAAAATCGGTTTGTGCTTTTTCGACGTCTGCAAAAGTAAAAAAAGTCGGGCTTTGTTTAAATTCTACTAACCAATCATGTAGTAAAGCATCGAGTGTTTCTTTTTGTTCAATATAATCCATGGATTTGTTACTCCTTCAGTCTTATCTTTTGGATTGGCTTGGAAAGGCAATGACATTATCAAAGCGCCCACAGCATTCTTTAAAGTATTTTCCGCTACCACAAGGACATAAGAGGTTGGGGTCGCTTTGAGGCTTTGTCATCTTCTTTTTTGCTTGCTTGGGTTCAAGCTGGCGCATGGCTTCAATGCCCGCACGAATTTCATCGAGTTGGTCGATATTTGCGATGAAAAAAGAGAGATAGTCATGCACTTCTTGCGCATCAGCAAAAGTGAGGCCCATTTCTTTGGCAAAAGCCAAGGCTTCTTCTTCTAGTACTTCAAAAGGGAGATCACTATAGTTAATACCTAGGACTTTTTCTTCGACATCCATCAGTCCGTTAATCAAAGCATCGCTATTTTTTAATTCCCCTTGGCTAT
>CAYNOA010000067.1:0-9593 GCA_964398695.1 uncultured Enterococcus sp.
AAAGCGAGAAAGATGCCACCAGAAACAAGACCTAAGCGTTGGTAACTAATGGGTAATACACCGCTGACTTTTCCGGTTTGGCCGTTCATGGCGTAATAAAAAACGTGATCACTTTGAGCTTTATTTTTATAAGTCACAAGCCAAACGGGCAAGAGCATGTACTCACCTTCGACATGGTTCAAATCAATGGTTGCTTTATTTTTACTAAAGGTGGTATAACCACTCACCGAATTACTCAGTAACGTTTGACTGTAATCATCAAGCTCTTTTTTGATTTGAGGTTCAAGTGCCGTGTATTCAATGTCACGTTTTTCAGCTTGAAAACCGGCTAAATATTGGTTTTTGAAGGTAATGGCTTGATTAATTTGGAAGGGTTGCACACTTTCAACCATTTTTTGTTGCATGTTTTTTGATAAGGCATTTTTCACCAATTCTTTAAAAGAAAGTTTTCCGCGGCGTCTGACATCAAACTGTTTTGTCTCCGTGTATTCAATTTCACCAATGCGCCACACCCGAATTTTCGTGCCTTTGCCCGTGATTTCCCCATTCCCTTTAGCATTGACTACCCAATAGGGGAAATAAACCCCAGTGAGCTTTTCAATTTGACTTTGGTTGAAGAAGGCCTTAGGGACAAACCATTTTTTCTTAGTCCATTCAAGGAAACGTTTGGTGGCTTCTTCTTTTTCAACTTTAAAAGGTAAGATTTTATTGGGTAAAAATTGGCCACTTAAACGACCAGATAAAACGACCGGGTTATGGCAAAAATAGCAATAAGTCGCTGCGGTAGTCGCATCCGTTGCTATTTCAGCACCACAACTTGGGCATAAAAACAAATCAAGCGTGCCTTCTGGCGGACTAGTTGCTTTTGCTTGTGTTGTTTCGCCTGTCAAAGGGGAGGTTTCATCTTGAAAAGTTGCGTCTTTTTGTTTTGCTTCAAAGTCAGAAACTTCTTGTTCGGTAAAAACACTTAAACAATAAGGACAATGGAATTTTTGATCACTAGGATCAAAGGTTAAAGCCCCGCCACAGTTAGGGCACTTATGAGTAATAATCTCCATGACGCACCTCCTCTAAACTTATAATGGGACTCCTTGAAAAGGTTGTCCACATTCTGGGCAAAATTTTGGCACGCCGTTGGCTAGTTCAACCGGTTTGCCACAAGCGCTACATTTCATTTTGATGCTCACGCCAGCACTGGCTGTTTCTTGTGGTTTCGGTGTGCCACAGTTACTACAGAATTTACCAGTATTTTTGGTGCCACATTGTGGGCAAGTCCAAGTATCTGCTTGGTTTTGGGCTGTTTGTTGCTGCTGCTGTTGATTGATTTGTGCTTGGTTGGTTTGAGAAGCTTGTTGGAAAAAGCCGCCACTGGCATTCATGCCCATCCCAACACCCATAAAACTAGCCGCCGCTCCAGCAGGATTGCTACCAGCGGCTTCCATGCCGCGCGCAATGGATCCTTGCACGAAGCCTTCACGAATATTGGGGTCACCTAACATTGCCCCTTGGTTGCGCATATTAATTAGTTTGGTCGAATCATCGGTGTAAGAGATGCTAGCAACCGCAACGGAAACAATTTCCATCCCGCGTAATTCACGCCAACTATCGTCTAGCACATCGGCCATGTATTTGCTGAGTTCCATACTTTTTGAAGGAACGTAAGAAATTCTTTCTCCATTAGCGGACATTTGGTTAATCGCTGTTTGTAAAGCAGTTAAAAATTCGGCTAAATATTGCTCATTAATGTCGTTAATATCGACTTGTGTTTGATTCTTTGGAATGGCATTGGTATAAAATAAAATTGGATCGGTAATTCGAAGCGAGTAATTTCCATGTGCACGTAAAAATAGTTCTGCATTATAAAAATTATCAAAATAGTTCAGCGGTGACGCCGTACCAAAACGAATGCCTTTTAGTTCTTGCAAATTAATGTAAAAAACTTGTTGTTTTTGTGGAGTAACGCCGCCAAATTTAAATCGATCGAACGTCTCAGAAATGGCTGCTTTTAAAGAGCCGTTAAATAAAGAAGGGGCTAAGTCATTTTTGATTGTGTAATAGCCTTCTTCAGCTGTGTAGTCAATAATCTTTCCACCGTCAACGAGTAACATCATCATATTCGGATAAACATGAACGACGGAACCATCGGTAATTACATCGTCCGTGCCTTTGCGGTTGGAACCGCGTTTGCTATCCTGGCGAACTTTGACCCCTTTCGTTAATACCGTTGTGTCACTCATTTCATCGGGTTCGATAATTTCAAGCCACTGATCAGCTAGCCCGCCCCCAATTGTACTTGTTGCTGCTTTTATTAGACCCATCTTATTTCCTCCTATCATTAAAATTTAATGAATTGATACTAGTTTGATTATACCATAAGTCTTTTTATTTTTTGTATCAGACGCAAGAAGGAATTTCCTTTTTAAAACCTTCGCCGAAATTGTAGTTTTTTTACTTTAAATTGCGTATAATAATAACTAGTGACTAAAAAGAAGGGGGGATTCAAATGGCCTATCAAGCCCTGTATCGGGTATGGCGTTCGCAACGCTTTGATGAAATTGTGGGACAAAAAGCAGTGACACAGACGTTGAAAAATGCCATCATACAAGAACAAATTTCGCACGCGTATTTGTTTACCGGTCCACGTGGGACAGGCAAGACGAGTGCGGCAAAAATCTTTGCCAAAGCCATTAACTGTCCAAATCGACAAAATGGCGAGCCTTGTAATGAATGTGAAATTTGTAGAGCAATTACCGCAGGTGCTTTAGATGACGTGGTCGAAATTGATGCGGCGAGTAACAACGGAGTGGAAGAAATTCGCTTTATTCGTGAACGTGCCAATTATGCCCCAACACAAGCAAAATATAAAATTTATATTATCGATGAGGTGCATATGCTTTCAACCGGCGCATTTAATGCGTTGTTGAAAACATTAGAAGAACCAAAGCAAAACGTCATCTTTATTCTAGCAACAACGGAGCCGCACAAAATTCCTGCCACCATTATTTCACGAACGCAGCGCTTTGATTTTAAACGAATTCAGACTGCCGATATCGTTGAACACTTGACTCATATTTTAAAGACCAATGAACTTTCGTATGAACCAGGTGCGCTTGACCTGATCGCTCGTGCAGCTGAAGGTGGCATGCGCGATGCCTTAAGTATTTTAGATCAAGCGATTTCTTTTAGTGAAGGGCAATTGACGATGGCGGACGCCCTTGAAGTCACCGGTGGTTTGACGGCAGAAAAAATGGATTTATTAGTGTCAGCTTGGCAAGCGCAAGAAACGGCCCAATCATTGGCGCAGTTAAATGAAATTTTAGCAGACGGGAAAGAAGCTCGGCGCTTGCTTGAAAATTTATTAACCTATTGTCGGGATTTATTAATTTATCAGCAGGCGCCTAAAATGTTAGCAGATAAAACGACGATGCTCACGGAGGACTTTAAACAACTGGCGCAAGCAGTTACGTCCGAACAAGTGTATGAATGGATTCAAATTTTAAATGATACACAAAATGAAGTTCGCTTAACGACCAATCCTAAAATTTATTTAGAAGTAGCCATGGTGAAATTAACGAGTAACGCCCCACCCGCGCAAGGGGGGCAATCTGTCGCACTAGCACCGAGTCAAATACAGGAATTAGAACAGTTAAAAGTCACCGTGCAGCAATTACAAAAAGAAATTCAATCCTTGAAAGTCGGGTCAGGTGCTTCTACTTCGGGTGCGCAAGAAACACTGCCCACTCGAAAAGGAAAAATAAACGGGATCACGTATCGTTTGCCAAAAGAAAAAGTCTATCAAGTTTTAAAAGGAGCAACTAAAAATCATTTAGCGCAAGTGAAACAAGTTTGGGAAGAACTGCTGACTTACTTTACACCGACACAGCGGGCAATGTTAAAGTCAAGTGAAGTTAAAGCAGCGAGTCCAGAGGGGCTAGTGATTGCTTTTGAATATGAGATTATTTGCCAAAGAGCGGCAAATGACGAAGAATTAAAGTTGATGATCCATAATCAATTGAGTCGTTTGATTCCGGATTATGCTCCTGAAGTGGTCTTTATTCCCAAAGATGCTTGGGGGTCGTTACGAAAAGAATATTTAGAAAATTACCATACGGCTAGTGAAGAGCCAGCCGCGATTGATTTTGAGGGACTTGAAGAAGGGTCAACCCTCGCTGAGACAAAACAAGCCGACTTAGTGGTTGAAAAAGCCCAAGAATTATTTGGAGAATTAGCAACGATTGTTGAAAATGAAGAATAAAATTAGAAATGGAGCGATTTTAAATGATGCGTGGAATGGGAAATATGCAAGGGATGATGAAACAAGTCCAAAAAATGCAAAAAGAAATGGTGACTGCTCAAGAATTATTAAATGAAAAAGAATTTACTGGTGAAGCGACCAACGGTTACGTCAAAGTGGTGGCAACTGGCGATCGAAAAATTAAAGAAGTCATAATTGATCCAGCCATTATTGATCCAGAAGATGCTGAAATGTTACAAGATTTAACAGCCATGGCAATCAACGATGTATTAGCAAAAATTGAAAAAGAAACCGAAGCCGTGATGGGTAAATACACGAAAGGTTTACCAGGCTTTTAAGTTTTATTAAGGAGTGCTGACGAGTGCAATATCCAGAACCCATTGCAAGATTAATTGCAAGTTATATGAATTTACCAGGGATTGGTCAAAAAACGGCCACCCGTTTAGCTTTTTATACGATTGAAATGAAGGATGAAATGGTGAGTGAATTTGCCAAGTCCTTACTGAGTGCCAAGCGGGATTTGAGGTATTGTCACATTTGTGGTAATTTAACAGAAGAAGATCCTTGTGAAATTTGTCAAGATAAAACGCGCGACCAAAGTACGATTTTAGTTGTTGAAGAACCAAAAGATGTGATGTCTTTGGAAAAAGTCCGTGAATACCGTGGTTTGTACCATGTTTTACATGGGGTGTTATCGCCCATGGAAGGCACGGGCCCGGAAGATATTAATTTAGGTAGTTTGATTAGTCGGCTACACAATGAAACAGTCAAAGAAGTGATTCTTGCGACCAATGCCACGACAGAAGGGGAAGCTACGGCCATGTATTTGTCCCGTTTGATTAAACCAGCTGGGATTAAAGTCACGCGACTCGCCCATGGTTTGTCTGTCGGCAGTGACATTGAGTATGCTGATGAAGTAACCTTGTTAAAAGCGGTGGAAGGTCGTCGTGAATTATAAAAATAAAAGTGCGTAAAGTGTAGCAGATAGATGGAGGAAAAATCGTGAGCGGAATTTTCATTACAATTGAAGGTCCAGATGGGGCAGGAAAAACAAGCGTCATTAACGAGTTATACCCAAGACTTCAAATGATTGCAAAAAAAGGAATCATTAAAACTAGAGAACCAGGTGGCGTAAAAATCTCCGAGAAAATTCGTCAAATTATTTTAGATCCTAGAAATAAAGAGATGGATGAACGAACGGAAGCTTTGTTGTATGCTGCTGCTAGAAGACAGCATTTAGTTGAAGTGATTTTACCTGCTTTAAATGAAGGGAAAATTGTTATCTGTGACCGTTTTGTGGATAGTTCACTTGCTTATCAAGGGGCAGGACGGCGGATTGGTTTGTCTGAAATTGAAAAAATTAACGAATTTGCAACGGAAGGCACCCAGCCGACCTTTACCTTATACTTAGACGTAGACTCGGATACGGGCTTGCGTCGAATCCAGCAAAATCGGATGCATCAAATTGATCGCTTAGACTCTGAAGGCTTAGAGTTTCACCAACGCGTTCGTCATGCGTATTTGAAATTAGCAGAGGAGCATCCACAGCGGATTCATCGTATTGATGCGCGGATGGGGCTGCAGCAAGTGGTCGATGCGAGTTTTGCTGCAATTGTGAATAATTATCCGGAATACTTTAAAGGAGATGAAGGAAAATGAAATTAATCATGGCAATTGTCCAAGATAAAGATAGCAATCGTTTAGCCAATGAGTTTATTGATGCAAATATTCGGGCCACCAAACTTTCTTCGACCGGTGGTTTTTTAAAAGCGGGGAATAGTACGTTTATTATTGGGGTCGAAGAAGAACGGGTCCAAGAAACACTTGAATTGATTAAACAAACTTGTCAATCAAGAAAGCAGTATTTATCTAGTTCGATGTCTTTAGATGTTACTTTAGATGGTCAAGTGCCCTATCCGGTTGAAGTCGAAGTCGGTGGCGCGACGGTCTTTGTATTACCAATTGAAGGATTTCATCAGTACTAATCGAGGGGGAGCCTATGAACGAGCACGATTTTTTAAGCAAGCATCAGCCCCTCGTTTTCTCTCAAATGAAAAAAAATGTGGAGCATGGGCGAATCGCTCATGCTTATCTTTTTGAAGGAGAACAAGGAACGGGCAAACACCAGCTAAGTCTTTGGTTAGCCAAACGCCTTTTTTGTCAACAAGTTTACGCCAATGAGCCTTGTCAAATGTGTGTCAATTGCCGGCGGATTGAGGAGGGGGAACACCCAAATATTCAAATGCTTCAACCCGATGGGCAGACGATTAAAGTCGAACAAATTCGGCAGTTGCAAAAAGAATTTACTAAAAAGGGCTTTGAAAAAGGCATTCAAATTTTTGTGTTACAAGAAGCGGAGAAGTTAAACATTAGTGCGGCTAATAGTTTGCTAAAGTTTTTAGAAGAACCTGAGGGTGAAGTGCTCTTTATCTTGGAAACGCAAAACCTTGGTAAAATTTTGTCTACAATCCAATCACGTTGTCAAATCATTCATTTTTACCCGCTAAGTTCAGAAAAAATTAAGCAACAATTACAAGAAAATGGTTTTTCAAAAGAAAACGCCAATCTCTTAGTTAGCCTGACAAATAGTTATCAAAAAGCAGTTGAAATCTCGCAAGATGAATGGTTTAATTGTGCTAAGGATATCGTTTTGAAGTGGTTTCAGTATTTGTATAAAAAAGACGCCCAAGCTTTTGTTTATGTTCAAAAAAGCCTTTTAGCAATTGGCAAAGAAAAAGAACAGCAACAAAGAATTTTGTTGTTATTGTTGGCTTTGTTCCAAGATCAAAGAGACCAACAGTTGCAAACACAATTAAGCGTTTTAGCGACCAATCAAGCAATCGAATTGATTTTGCAAGCACAAAAAAAATTGGCAGCAAATGTTTCATTTCAAAACGTCGTGGAACAATTAAGTTTACGGATCCTTTTTGATTAATGGACAAATGATAAGGAGGGATTTTCAATGGTCGAGGTAATCGGAGTACGCTATCGTCAAGCGGGACACATTTATTATTTTTCTCCTGGAAATCATCAGTTTTTATATAATGATTATGTTTTAGTTGAATCACAACAAGCCAAACACTTGGCTCAAGTCGCCATTGCCAATAAAGAACTGGCCGAAGCAGATTTACCCGGTGAGTTACAAGCGATTTTACACCCAGCTTCGGAAAAAGAAGTTGCTCGTCACCACGAAAACCTTTTAGCAGCCAAAGAGGCGGTCGCCATTGGCAAACAAAAAATTCGCGAACACGGCTTGAAAATGAAGCTGGTCGATGTTGAATATACATTTGATCGTTCAAAAATGGTCTTTCAATTTACGGCAGATGGCCGGATTGATTTTCGGGAGCTCGTCAAAGATTTAGCGGCTATTTTTAAAACCCGAATTGAATTACGTCAAATCGGCGTGCGCGATGAAGCAAAAATTTTAGGTGGTATTGGTCCGTGCGGGCGTCAGTTGTGTTGTTCGACTTTCTTGGGTGATTTTGTCCCTGTTTCTATTAAGATGGCCAAAGACCAAGGACTTTCGTTAAATCCTGTCAAAATTTCAGGCTTATGTGGTCGCTTAATGTGCTGTTTAAAATATGAAAATGATGAATATGAGCTGGCTAAAAAAGAATTACCTGACTATGGTAGCGAAGTGGTCACACCAGATGGACCAGGTAAAGTGGTTGGCCTGAATTTATTGGGTCGAGTGGTGAAGGTTCGCCTTTATGGCAAAGAAGTTCCCGTTGAATACGACGATGAAGAGATAAAAAAAGTGGCAAAAGCAGGTGGAAAAAATGTCAATGGATAAGCGTTCTTTGTATGATGGTCTTGATGACTTTGAATTAGAGTTGCAAGGTCTAATCAAAAAACTAGCCAATATGAAGTCTTCTTTGCAAGAATTAGTTGAAAAAAATACGACTTTAGAGTTAGAAAATCAACGTTTGCGCGCCCATATTCGCGAAATTGACCAACAACCCATTGATGCCTCAAGCGAAAAAAGTAAACAAGGATTATCGAAATCACGTTTAAATTTAGAAAAAATCTATGAAGAAGGCTTTCATGTCTGTTATGATTTGTATGGTTCGCGTCGTGAAAATGATGAACCTTGCGCCTTTTGTTTAGAAGTTATTTATCGTGAGAGTGGCTTGTCTTAAGAAATAAAAAGAAATAAACGATACCAATACGCCTTGTGAAATGAACCTAGTTTCCTGAATCTGCGTATTGGTATTTTTACGAGGTGAGAAGATGCAAATTCAAACGAGTTTTAAAGGGGAAGCTAGTGGGACCTTATATTTAGTTCCAACGCCAATTGGTAATTTAGAAGATATGACTTTTCGTAGCATTCAAATTCTAAAAGACGTCCAAGTGATTGCGAGCGAAGATACACGCAATACGCAGAAATTATTAAATCATTTTGAAATTTCAACACCACAAAAAAGCTTCCATGAACACAATTACCGCGAACGTCTACCGCAATTCATTGAACGATTAGCCAATGGCGATTCGATTGCTCAAGTGAGTGATGCTGGGATGCCTTCAATCAGTGATCCAGGTCATGAACTCGTTGTCGCTTGTGTTGAAGCCGGAATCAAAGTTGTTTCTTTACCGGGTCCAACGGCGGGGTTAACGGCCTTAATTGCATCCGGTTTAACACCACAGCCGCATTATTTTTATGGTTTTTTACCACGAAAGAAAAAAGAACAGCAAGTCGTTTTAGAGGCTTTAAAGCAGCAACAAGCAACGTTGATTTTTTATGAATCACCTTTTCGAATCCATAAAACGATTCAAACGATGGGCGCTATTTTAGGCCCAGAGCGCCAAGCGGTGATTTGCCGAGAGTTGACTAAGATTCATGAAGAATATTTGCGCGGGACCTTACAAGAACTGGCTGATTATTTAGCGAAACAACCAATCAAGGGGGAATGTTGTTTGCTTGTTGCAGGAACAAAAGAAACAGCACCCGCAGCAAAGGTCTATGTTGGGAGTTTAAAAGAGCAAGTCGCAGAATTAGTGGCGGATGGTCAAAAGCCAAGTGAAGCCATTAAAGAAGTTGCTAAGCGCCATCAACTGAAAAAACAAGTCGTTTACAATGAGTATCATGAAATTGAATCTAGTTAAAAAGGTTGTTCGTCAAATAGTGTTGATGGACTCAAAATGAGTGAAAATAATAGTCAAAAACGGGACTGTGACAAAAATAAGTCACAGTCCCGTTTTTTTTTACTTAAAAAAAGAGGGGATGAGTATCCCGCTCCGCTGCCAACAAGGCGTTTTTCTCCGCTTTCGCTAGATGATCATGGCGATCCACAATCGGTGTTTGAGCCCCGCAATTGCGACAAAGAAATCGCGAGCGTTT
>CAYNOA010000068.1:0-7389 GCA_964398695.1 uncultured Enterococcus sp.
TCGTCAATTATGGTGGGGACATCAAATTCCAGCTTGGTATCATAAAGAAACAGGTGAAGTCCATGTTGGTATGCAAGCGCCGGCTGATTCTGAAAATTGGCAACAAGATCCAGACGTGTTAGATACTTGGTTTAGTTCAGCATTATGGCCATTTTCGACCATGGGGTGGCCGGATGAAGGCAATGAAGATTTTAAACGTTATTTCCCTAATAATACCTTAGTGACTGGTTATGATATTATCGCTTTTTGGGTAAGTCGGATGATCTTCCAAAGTTTAGAATTTACGGGGCAACGTCCATTTGAAAATGTCTTAATTCATGGACTCATTCGGGATGAAGAAGGCCGTAAGATGAGTAAATCTTTAGGTAATGGGATTGATCCAATGGAAGTGATTGACCAATATGGCGCCGATGCTTTGCGTTGGTTCTTATCAAATGGTTCGGCCCCCGGTCAAGATGTTCGTTTTAGTTATGAAAAAATGGACGCTGCTTGGAACTTTATCAATAAGATTTGGAATGCGTCTCGTTTTGTTTTAATGAATGTGGAAGGGTTGACCTTAGAGGAATTCAGCTTAGAAGGGAAAAAATCAGTTGCGGATCGCTGGATTTTAACGCGCTTAAATGAAACCATTGAGTCAGTGACCCATTTATTTGATCGTTTTGAATTTGGAGAAGCTGGTCGTCAACTGTATAACTTTATTTGGGATGATTTTTGTGACTGGTATATTGAGATGAGTAAAGAAACCCTTTATGGTGATCATGCAAAAGCAAAACGGATGAACCAAAGTGTCTTAGTCCATGTCTTAGACCAAAGTTTACGTTTATTGCATCCAATTATGCCGTTTGTGACGGAAGAAATTTGGAATAGTATGCCACACGAAGGGGACTCACTAGTAGTGGCTGCTTATCCAGTTGTGCAAGCAGCCTTTATCGATGAAAGTGCTGCAAGCGGTATGGAAACCTTAAAAGAATTAATTCGCTCTGTTCGTAATATTCGAGCAGAAGTCAATACGCCACTATCAAAACCAATTACGTTGCTAATTCAAACACAAGATGCTAAAATCGATGCCTTTTTAAATGAAAATAAAAGTTACATCGAACGTTTTTGTAATCCAGAAGAATTAGTGATTTCAAGTGACTTAAAAGCGCCAGAGCTAGCGATGTCGGCTATTTTAACAGGTGCAACAATCTACTTGCCATTAGCTGATTTAATTAATGTTGAAGAAGAAATCGCTCGTTTGGAAAAAGAATTGGATAAATGGACAAAAGAAGTCAAACGTGTCCAAGGCAAATTGAGTAATGAACGTTTTGTTGCCAATGCCCCAACAGAAGTGGTCGTTCAAGAGCGTGAAAAAGAAGCCGATTACTTAGAAAAACAAAAAGCAGTGGTTGAACGAATTGCGCAACTGAAATTAATTTAACTAGTGATTAAAAGCAAGGGAGCTGTGGCAGAAATAAGTCACAGCCCCTTATTTTTCGAAAAAGTGCTGTGACAGGTGGTGTTTCTCCGAAAAACAAGCCGAAAATGACAAAAATTTGTAGTGCAATTTTTTTCCCTATTTGTTTCTATGGGCACCATGTTTTTGTCATAATCTTTTTTTATTAGCAAGCACTAATAAAAAGCCAAAGAGTTTGCTATAATGAAAATGAGGTGAAAAAAATGAAATTATCAATCGAAGAAGCCATTGCCTGGAGTCGAAGCCTTATTAGATTTAATTGATCATCCTGAAAGAAAAATTGAAATGATTCATGTGGCGGGGACCAATGGAAAAGGTTCAACTGTGAGTTATTTAAGAAATATGCTAGAGCAGGTCGGATTACGAGTCGGTACGTATACCTCTCCTTACATCGAAATTTTTAATGAACGAATTGCAATTAACGGTGAATTCATTTCTGATCAAGACTTAATTGCTTTTGTTGAAAAATACCAACCGCTCGTGCAAACGCTGGATGCCGATACAAAAACAAACGGCATTACCGAATTTGAGTTGTTGACGGCGCTAGCCTTTGATTATTTTTTACAAAAAGAGGTTGATGTGGCGATTATTGAAGTTGGCTTGGGTGGTTTGCTTGATTCAACAAACGTGATTACACCTGTTTTAAGTGCAATTACTACGATTGGCTTAGATCATACAGATATATTAGGGACAACGATGGAAGAAATTGCCTACCAAAAAGCCGGCATTATTAAACCAAGCGTACCATTAGTAACCGGAAATATCCTACCTCAAGCACAACAAGTCATTGATGAGGTGGCCCAAAAAGCACAAGCAAAAATCTATCGTTTCAATGTGGATTATCAAGTTGAATACCAACACGTCGATCCAAATTGGGGCGAAATCTTCCATTTTTACAACGAACAAGGAAAAATAAAAAATTTAAGAACACCCTTGTTAGGGGCACATCAAGTCGAAAATGCCGGTTTAGCGATTGAGCTTTTTTTCCAATATTGTCAGTTAAAAGGAATCAAGGTACAACAACAATGGATTAAAGCAGGGTTAAACCAAACAACTTGGCCAGCAAGAATGGAAAAAATCAGTACCGAACCACTGGTTGTGCTTGATGGTGCGCACAATGAACATGCGATGAAACGGCTAGTTGAAAACGTTCAGCGCGAGTTTTCAAACCGAAAAGTTTTTATTTTATTTTCAGCTTTAGAAACAAAAGACATCTCGGGGATGTTAGCCGCTTTAGCTGAAATTCCTCGAAGCCAGCTTTTAGTGACAACTTTTGATAACCCCAAAGCCATTCATTTAACAAGTGATTATCAAGCTATTTGTCCGAAGAAAATTTCGATTGTTTCGTCTTGGCAATTTGGCCTAGCAGATTTATTAGAAAAAATGAACGAAAATGATTTACTATTAGTCACGGGTTCTTTATATTTTGTGTCTGAGGTTCGCCAATTTTTATTAAACATTTAAGGAGATTGAGATGAAAAAATATCAAGGAGTTATTTTTGACTTAGATGGCTTATTGTTTGATACAGAACGTCTTTATTATGAAGCTACGCAAATGATTGCCGATGACATGGCGATTCCTTATGATGAAAGCATTTATCACCGATATATTGGTATTAGCGATGAAGAACTTTGGGCGCATTACCACCAAATGTATGATTTTGACTTTGGGGAAGCGTATGTTAACCAGTTTATCAACGATACTTTCAATCGTTCAGTGGAGCTATTTGAAGCCGGCCAGGCACAACTAAAAGAAGGCGTGCCAGAGTTACTTGCCTACTTGAATGAACAAGAAATAAAAAAAGTCATCGCCTCTAGTAATCAACGCCGTTTAATTGACATCTTACTTGAAAAAAATCAACTCGTTACCGAATTTGAAAAAGTTTTTTCAGTCGAAGATGTGAAACGTGCCAAACCTGATCCAGAGTTATTTGAAAAAGCTGCACATTTTTTAGCCTTGGATAAGTCTGAAATCTTAATTTTAGAGGATTCAAAAAACGGTGTCTTGGCGGCACATCAAGCGGCAATTGATGTGGTGATGATTCCAGATTTAATTGAACCATCGCTTGCATTAAAAGAAAAAACGGTCGAAGTCTTTCCGAGTTTATTAAATCTTCTTTCATTTATACAAAACTAAACGACTCCTTTACGTATTTTTTAATAAGAATACGCAAAGGAGTTTTTTTTATGAGTGAAAAATTAAAGCTTTCGATTCCTAAAAGTTCATTGCCGCGGGAACGTTTGCTGGAATACGGCGAGCAAGCATTATCAAACCAAGAATTATTAGCAATCTTACTACGAACTGGGTCGCAACCTTACAATGTCATGGAGTTAGCGGGCTTAGTCCTTGCGGCTTTCCCTAGCTTGTATGAGCTAAAGTCCGCCAGTTTAAAAGAGCTTCAAAGTGTTCGTGGCGTAGGTCAAATTAAAGCGATTGAGTTAAAAGCGATGATGGAATTAGGCAGTCGGATTCATCAGGCACTCCAACCGAAACATGGAAAAGTTCGCACAAGTATGGATTTAGCTTTTCAATTAATGGAGGATTTAAAAGATTATCAACAAGAACATTTAATTTGTTTGTATTTAAACACAAAAAATGAAATTATCCATCGCCAAACGCTGTTTATTGGTTCATTGAATCAAGCCGTCGCCCATCCTCGTGAAATCTTTCGTGAAGCCGTTCGGCATAGCGCCGCACGCATTATTTGCGTCCACAATCACCCTTCTGGAAATCCAGAGCCTTCTGAAAACGATCGTCAATTCACCAAGCGTTTAAAAGCCTGTGGGGAGATGATGGGGATTGAATTACTCGATCATTTAATCATCGGGCATTCAAGTTATGTGAGTTTGAGGGAAGAAGGATTGTGGAATCACTAGTTTCTAAGAAAGCTCTTACATGAGGTTGCAAAATGAAAACGTTACGTGTAAAATAGAAGATGTAATTTTGTTTGGCTAGTAGGAGTAAAAAGATTCTCTTTGCCTCTTATGTTGGTGACGAGCAAAGGTTACAATGAAAGAATGTGCATCAGCACTAGGAGGTAATATTCATGGAAAACGGAACAGTAAAATGGTTTAACGCAGAGAAAGGTTTTGGCTTCATCTCTCGTGAAGATGGAAGCGACGTATTTGTTCACTTCTCAGCAATCCAAGGTGAAGGATTCAAAACTTTAGAAGAAGGCCAAGCGGTAACTTTCGACGTGGAAGATTCAGATCGCGGTCCTCAAGCAACAAACGTTCATAAAGCTTAATTAAAGCGAAAAAAAAGGGGGCTGTGGCTGATGTCACTGCCCTTTGTTTATTTATAATAATAAATAAAACCAGAAGCAACCACCTTTAGTAAAAGGGGCTTCTGGTTTTATTGTTTTTTTTAAACGTGATCGGGTGTCATAATCATCGACAAAATCATTGGGTGACGTTCGGTCTTTTCAAATAAGAAAGGTTGGAGGGCACTAGACATCGCCTCTCTTAATTTAAACTCCGAACAATTCGGTTGATTGAGTGCTTCTCGCAGGGCGTTAAATAAAACCGTTTGGCCTTCGCTAATCATTTCACCTGATTCGCGCATATAGACAAATCCACGCGATAAAATATCTGGACCAGATAAAATTTCCTTTTGTTCAATGTTGACGGTTGCAACAGCTAAAACTAAACCTTCTTCAGATAAAATTCGGCGATCTTTTAAGACGACGTTGCCGATATCTCCAATACCGCTACCATCAATATAAACGTCGCTGGCATTAAATTTACCCGCTAAACGGGCAGTATCCGCCGTCAAAGCCAGCATGTCGCCATTTTCCATAATAAAACAATTTTCTCTTGGTACACCAGTATCTTGCGCCAGTTGTGTATGGATCTTTAACATACGAAACTCACCATGTACGGGCATAAAGAATTTTGGTTTCATGAGGCGCAGCATTAATTTTTGTTCTTCTTGACCACCATGCCCAGAGGTATGGATATTATTTAGTTTGCCATGGATGACATGCGCACCGGCTTCTAATAACAAGTTAATCACATGGTTGACGCTTAACGTATTTCCCGGAATGGGGGAACTTGAAAAGATAACGGTATCGTCTGGATGGATTTGGATTTGGCGATGCGTGCCATTGGCAATGCGGCTAAGGGCAGCCATTGGTTCACCTTGTGAGCCAGTACATAAAATCATCGTCTCATTCGCAGGTAGTCGATTAATCTCGGTGGCATCAACAAAGGTGCCTTCAGGAACTTTAATGTAACCAAGCTTTTGGCCATTAATAATCGCATTTTCCATGCTACGACCAAAGACGGCAATTTTTCGACCCGTTGCGACAGCGGCATCGGCTGCTTGTTGCAAACGGAAGATGTTTGAGGCAAAACTGGCAAAAATAATTCGGCCGTCGATTTTTTCGAAAATTTTAACAATCGAAGCACCAATCGTTTTTTCTGATTTTGTAAAAGTTGGGATTTCAGCATTGGTACTATCAGAGAGTAAACAAAGGACGCCTTCTTCTCCAATTTTTGCCATTTTGTGGAGATTAGCAGGTTCACCGACTGGGGTAAAGTCAAACTTAAAGTCACCTGTTGCAACGACATTCCCAGAAGGGGTTTTTACAACGACACCGAGTGCATCTGGAATACTATGCGTGGTTCTAAAAAAGCTCACTGAAGTTTTGCGAAAACGAATCACTGTTTCTTCATTAATCTCATGCAACTGTGCATCTCTTAAAAGTCCGTGCTCATCCAATTTATTCGTGATTAAGGCTAAAGCTAAAGGCCCCGCATAAATTGGAATATTTGCTTGACGAAGCAAGTAAGGGATGCCGCCAATATGATCTTCGTGCCCATGAGTAACAATTAAACCTTTGACTTTTGGTAAGTTTTGAACGATATAGCTATAATCAGAAATCACATAGTCAATTCCAAGTAATTCATCTTCGGGGAATTTAATCCCTGCATCAATTAAGATAATTTCATCTTGGAATTGAACCCCATAACAGTTTTTTCCGATTTCACCTAAACCACCGACGCCAAATACGCCTGTTTCGTTATTTTTGAGGGAGACTTTCATCTTAAAGCTCCGTTAAAGTGAATTCAGCGTTCTCTTTTTCATATTCTAGGTGGTTACCTTCTAAGAGTTGAATGAATTCAATGTTATATGGGGTGTTTTTTTCAACTAATTGACGAGCAAGCACTTCATTTTCGGCTTCTAAATAAAGTGATTTGGTTTGCTCTCTTTTGGGGTTAAAATCTTTTCTTTCTTGGTAAAATACTTTGTAAATCATGTGATACGCTCCTTTATTTTGTTAACAGATCCTCTCGATAATTTTTTAACACAACAAAGTCAAGGCTGCCAATCGTAGCAGACTTGCTATAAAAGAAAATGCTTCAATATTTCTTTTTTCAGACACGGGGTGAGAAAAAAGAGAAAGTTTCGACGAGACTTTCCAATTATACTTGTTAAAAATTCACCGGACTTCACTGTATTTCTATACAGAATTTTTCTTTAGTTTATCATAGAAATGAAAAGAAGTATAGAAAAGGTGCACAGAAACTAAAGGAAATCCGACTTGGGCGAAAGTGATTTTAAATAGACGCCATTTTATTGAAAGAAAGGGTTGATTTTTGAATACATGAGAGCAATTTCATTTTATGATAAAAAATTTTGAACTTTAAAAATACTTTTGTTATAGTGATAATACTTGAGAAAAAGCAAGGAGGAAATTTTGTGAAATTAATGTGGAAGTATTCCCTGCGCAATAAAAGATTACTATTGTTAAATTTCATTTGTGTTTTTGGTTTTATTGCAATTGAGTTAGGTTTGCCAACATTACTGGCAAAAATGATTAACGATGGGATTGTCGAAAGAGATTTTGACTACATTCGTTTAATGGGTTTATATATGTTAGGCTTGGTTATTTTAGGAATCGCCTTAAATATTATGTTGGGTTATTTTA
>CAYNOA010000068.1:7399-9410 GCA_964398695.1 uncultured Enterococcus sp.
TCGAAGTTAAAATAGTTCAGGGCAGAGATGAATACGATTTGTTTGAAAAAATCCAAAGCTATTCGCACTACGAGTACGAACAAATCGGGGTTTCTTCTTTGATTACGCGGGTAACGAATGACGCTTATCAAATTATGTTGTTTATGCAAAATATCTTAAGAATTGGCTTTACTGCGCCGATGATGTTTATTGCGAGTGTCTATTTGGTGGTCCGTACGAGTTCTTCTTTAGGATGGTACGTTTTAGGTGCATTGCCATTATTATTAATGGGTGTCGTTTTTATCGCCTTAATTTCTGAGCCCATCTCAAAAAAGCAACAAAAAAACTTGGATAGAATTAACAGCATTTTAAGAGAGAACTTAGCTGGTATTCGCGTAATTCGTGCTTTCGTAAATGAAAAATTTGAAGAAGAACGTTTTGCAGCGGTAAATGAAGAGTACACGGATAGTTCAAAAAGACTTTTTCGTTTAATGGCGGTTGCGCAACCAGCTTTTTTCTTTTTATTTAATATTGTGATGGTTTTAATCATCTGGTCAGGAAGTGTACAAATCGAGGCCGGTTCGTTACAAGTCGGTAACTTAATCGCATTTATTGAATATATTTTTCATGCACTCTTTTCTTTTATGTTGTTTGCCACAGTCTTTATGATGTATCCTCGAGCGGCGGTTTCTGCTAATCGGATTATGGAAGCTTTTACGATGGAACCATCGATTCAAGCCAATGAAATTCGCGAACCTCAAACGAAAACCAAAGGAGTTATTGAGTTTAAGCAGGTGACCTTTGCTTATCCAGGTACAACAGAAACGCCCATCTTACGCAGCGTGAGTTTTACGGCACGACCGGGTGAAACCGTGGCCTTTATCGGAAGTACCGGCAGTGGAAAATCAACTTTGATTCAATTAATTCCACGTTTTTATGATGTGAGCGAGGGCGAATTGTTGATTGATGGTGTGAATGTCAAGGAATACCCCTTAGATTTATTAAGGGGAAAAATTGGCTATATTCCTCAAAAAGCTTTGTTGTTTTCAGGGACGATTGCCGATAATTTACGTTACGGAAAAGAAACGGCAACGCAAGCTGAGATGCTTGCGGCACTAGAAATTGCGCAAGCCCAAGATTTTGTTTCGCGCTTAGAAAATGGCCTAGATACGCTCGTTTCTGAAGGGGGGAGTAATTTCTCAGGTGGCCAAAAACAACGCTTGGCAATTGCGCGAGCGGTGATCCGCCAGCCGGAAATTTTTATTTTTGATGATAGTTTCTCAGCCCTTGATTACGCGACGGATGCCAAATTAAGAAAATGCCTGAAGAAAGTTACAACGCAGGCGACGACTTTGATTGTCGCGCAAAGAGTGGGGACGATTATGCATGCAGATAAGATTATTGTTTTAAATGAAGGAGAGATTGTTGGAGAAGGGACCCATCATGAGCTATTAAAAACTTGTTCAATTTACCACGCGATTGCCGCTTCACAACTTTCAGAGGAGGAATTAAAAAAATGAAAAACTTCTCTTCTTTTAAACGTTTAACAAAATATATGCAACCGTATCGGCTTAGTTTTTTCTTGGTTCTTCTTTTTACGATTTTAACTGTTGCTTTTAGCGGGGCGCTGCCTTATGTTGCCGGTTTACCGACGACTGAAATTACAAAGAATGTCTTAGCAGGCGAATCATTGAACTTTGTTTATATTAAAAAAACCTTGCTTTGGATTTTTTTAGTTGGTTTGGGTTATGGGGTTTCTCAATTACTTGCCGGGTTGTTAATTACAAACGTGGTGCAATCAATGATGAAAGACTTAAGAAGCGATTTAGAGAAAAAAATCAATCGTTTGCCCGTTCCCCGCAGCCGAGCGGCGCGCGAGCGCAAGTACGGATTCGTCCGTATCGACGGCAGTAAAGCGCGCGCCGGTCCTGCCGCTGCCAAGGATGGCGATCAGCCCTGTACCCGTACCAAGGTCGATGACCGTATCGCGCGCGGTCAAACGCAGAAAATGCACGAGCAGCACCGCGTCCTC
>CAYNOA010000069.1:0-9183 GCA_964398695.1 uncultured Enterococcus sp.
CCCTAAAACGTGTCCGATTTTCCGGTACCCTTGATTAAATAGATGGTTTAAGGCAGATAAGTAGACTTCGTAATGGTCAAAATAACAAGAATAAATCCAATCTGCTTCAATTCGATTCCAAGTGGCAAGGGGGCCATAAGTTTGATAGGGCTCTATGATCGACCATTCATTACTCCGCGTTAAAATAAAAACACCGTCAATTTGCTTGTATTTTAATTGATTTAAGGCTTCAATTTCCCTATCTTTTTCGCCATTGGTCAAATACAAGTTAACAAAATAGCCATGATTTTTCGCTGTTTCCATAAAGGCTTGTAAAAATTTACCAGTGGAGCTTAAGTAACTCGGTGCGATGAAACCAATTGTTTTAGTGACACCTGCTTGTAATTGACGCGCTAAAAAATTTGGTGTATACCCAACTTCTTCCATCGCTTGCAAGATTTTTTTTCGACTTTCGGCACTCACATAGCCATTGTTTGATAAGACTCTTGAAACCGTTGATTTTGAAACACCGGCTTTTTGTGCCACATCAATAATCGTTGCCATTTAATCCCCCCTCATTTGTTTTCTTTTATTTTAGCATATTTTTCGCTTGACATGGGAACATTCCCACATTGTATCCTATAAATGTAAGCGGATAAACCAATGAATTGAGGAGGAATCGTATGAGTAGAGGAGCTTTGAAAATCGTCACAATTGGTGGGGGCTCAAGTTATACACCAGAACTAATTGAAGGGTATATTAAAAGAAAAGAGCAGTTACCCATTAAAGAAATTTGGTTAGTTGATATTGAAGCAGGAAAAGAAAAATTAGCAATTGTTGGCGAAATGGCCAAAAGAATGGTGAAAGCGGCTGGCCTTGATTGGCAAGTACATTTAACTTTAGATCGCCGGGAAGCATTAAAAGACGCAGATTTTGTTTCAACACAATTTCGCGTAGGACTGTTAGAAGCACGAATTAAAGACGAGCGGATTCCTTTATCACATGGCGTTTTAGGGCAAGAGACTAATGGCGCGGGTGGGATTCTTAAAGCCTTTCGGACCATTCCAGTAATTTTATCGATTATTGAAGATATGAAAGAACTCTGTCCAGATGCTTGGCTAGTAAACTTTACCAATCCAGCTGGGATGGTGACCGAAGCGGCCATTAAGCATGGCGGATGGGCCAAAACGGCCGGTTTATGTAATGTGCCAATCGGGCATAAAAAACAAGCCGCTGAAAAACTAGGACTTCCCGAAGAAGAGTTATTCTTTAAATTTGCCGGGATTAATCATTTCCACTGGCACCGGGTTTGGGATAAAACAGGAAAAGAACGAACCGCTGAATTGATTGATTTAATTTATGGTCCTCAAGAAGAGCAAGAAAGTCATTTAAAAAATATTTGGGATGCCCCTTTTCATTATGAGCAATTAAAAGACTTAGGCCTATTGCCTTGTGGCTACCATCGTTATTATTATATTGAAGATGAAATGCTGAAACATTCAATCGATGAATTTGAACGTGGAGAAACAAGAGCACAAGTCGTGAAAGAAACCGAAGCGCGTTTGTTTGAACTTTATAAAGATCCAAAATTAGATTATAAGCCAGCAGAATTAGAGCAACGCGGTGGTACGCACTATAGCGATGCAGCTTGTGAGTTGATTGCTTCGATTTATAATGATAAACGAACAGATATGGTTGTTTCGACTCAAAATAATGGTACGATTGATGGCTTGCCGTATGACTGTATCGTTGAAGTATCCGGACCCGTTACTTCGCATGGACCAGAACCCTACAATTGGGGCGCTTTTCCACCGGCAGCTCGCGGAATTATCCAAAATATGAAAGGCATGGAAGAAACCGTCATCAAAGCGGCCATGACCGGAAGCTACGGTGCGGCTTTACATGCCTTCACGGTGAACCCTTTAATTCCAGGAGGGACAATGGCTAAAACGATTCTTGATGAGTTGTTAATAGCTCATCAAGATTACTTGCCACAATTTAAAGATAGCATTAAAAAAATTGAAGAAACACAGCCAGAAACTGTTGCCTATGTAACAGAACTCATGAAGTCAAATTAATTCAAAAAAACAGCGTGTAAAGAAGAAAATCTAAAACTTCTTGATATGCTGTTTTTTATTGATTTTAGCTGCTAAATTTTAACGAACTCTTTTTTTGCTCCTAAAAAAAGCCAGACGGTTAAAACAAAGGGGAACGTCAAGATTGGTAAGCCATAAGGTGTAAAAATAGTGTTGAAACAAGCACTCAGTAAAACGGCAGCTATTCCTGCTAAAAATTTTGTGCCTATTTTAAAAGAAAATTCAGTCTCTCGATAGAGCTCCAGTGCCATGACGGCTAAAACGGCATTATAACTATAAAGCCCCATATCAAGCATGGTGGTAGAGGCTCCTAAAAGATAGCCACTTAAAAAACCAAGAATCGAACCCAATAAGGCCACCAGACCTAAACGCCGGTTGGACCAAAAAATGGCCGCCAAAATGAAACAACTCGTCCAAAAGTTATCTTGCAAGAAAACTTGACTAATTCCGATAATAACCCCATTTAAATGCGCAGGCCGAGCGTGTGTGAGCGTGGGCCAATCTGACAGGCTATTGGGGGCTAAAGTAGTACTTATTTGAAGATTTACTAAATAGTAAGAAGCCAAAAGCGCCATCCAAGTGGTGACAATAAAAGGAAGCGTGTAAGTTGGGAGATTCACTTTTTTTAGTTGTTGATTCAACGAAGCCGCGACGAAGCTTGTAAAGGCCGCAAAGATTAAAGCAATTAGCCATTTGAGGGGGCCTTCTAAGAAAATAAAGAGTGCCATTCCTGTTAAAACGGAATTAAACCCGTATAATCCTTTTTCAACGAGTTCCTCGCGAACGCCACAAATATAGGCAATCCAAGAGCCAAGTAGTCCGGACAAAAAAGCAATGATGGCCAATTGATAATTAGAAAGAGCGATTCCCAAAAGAATCAGGAATCCTGAAACAAGGTTTTCAAGAAATAAAACTTGAGAAATACTTTTTAAGCCAATTTGAAAGAGTTTTGTAGCCGACAAATTTTTTTACCTCCCTCTGATTAATAAATGAACCTCAAAATATTGTATCATGCCTAATCTTTTTTTACACTTAGCTAGACGGAAGAATTTGTGGTTTCGTGGAATCAATTAAAAGTTCAAAAAAGAGCAGCCGACAATTACAAAGCAAGTGGCCTACCTATCTAAGAGAATTCGCCTTTTCAATTCAATTTACGCTATAATATACAAGAAAGCTATGAAATTACTGATAAAAACAATAATTGACTTAACTATACACACACTTATAAATCTTAGAATGTCAAATTGAAAATGTAAAAACTTATATGATTGCATGAGGATACCAATTTGATATTATTTAAGAGATTGGTAGGGGCATTCACTATGATAAAAACGGGTTAAATCAGTTGAACAATCAAATTATCAACGGAGAAATCGAAAGATTAGTTATGCTATCAGATTGAGAAACACTTGCGTCGGTTATAGCGTAAAGTCTCTCGAAATATGATATGAATAAGGAGGGAACCGGTTTGCCAAATAACTATGATAGTTGGTTAGAAATATTTATAGGTTTTTGGCAACGGTAATTTAGATATGAAGGAAATCGTAATTAGTAGCCAAATGAATGGTGTTAGTATCGACCGCGCGACTCGAACGGTTGAGTATAATATGATCAAACACTGGCATCCTGAATGTGAAATTCAGTATTTCTTTCAAGGGAAGCGTCATTTTTTTATTGATCAACAACATTATGCGGTAAAAGCAGGAAGTTTCGTCTTGATTGATTCAGATCAAGTGCATAATACGTATTCAGATAAAGAGTTGTTTCATGATCGTCTGGTTTTTCACTTTGATAAAAAGATTTTTGAAGAAACGGCCACTAGTTTGGGAATTGACTTAGAACTATTTTTGAAAGAACATTGTGGCGTTGTTCAAGTCCCTCACGCCGATCGTGAATTTGTTGAGAATTGTTTAATTACATTAGCAAACGAAATTGAGCAAAAGCAAGTCTTGTATCAGGCCGTTGCACAATTAAAGTTTTTCGAGTTGATTACCTATTTAATTCGATTAAAAAGAAGTGGAGCGGTGCATACGTTACCGACTGAAATAGAAGGAGAAATGAACGATTTTGTCAATGAGATAATGCACTATATTCGGGAAAATTACGCAACGGTTGGTTCTTTGGAAGAAATTGCTAAGATATTTTATCTAGACAAGTCCTATTTAAGTCGAATTTTTAAAAAATATACAGGCTATACGATTACAGAATTCACAAATATTCAAAGAACAAGCACAACGATTGTTAGAAGATTCTAAAATGACTATTGCACAAGTATCGAATCACATAGGTTATGAGAACGTTACCTACTTTAACCGTGTATTTAAAAAGTATGTTGAAACTTCGCCACTTCAATACCGGAAAAAACAAATCGCTTATAAGAAAAGTTTACGTGAAAAAAATAACAATTAATGCTGGAAATAAGCAAGAAATCTATCTTTTTAAATTTAAAAAAGCTGTCATCCTTCATGGGACAGCTTTTTTGTTTGCTTAATTACTAAAAGAAAATACGAGACAAAACAGGCTTTTAAATTCACTTATATCCGAACAAACATTGTAATAACAGGTTTTTCTAGGTTTTAATCGAAGGAGGAATTCCCTGGGCAACCTTTTTTAACTAAAAATAAAAAAAGTCAATATAGTTCAAAATTCGTAATTTTTATCTACTTGATTGTGTAAGTTCTTCGATTGCGTTGACCCTTGAAAACATTGATGTATATTATTGGTAAGCGGATACATATTCCGTTTTAGTCATTTATTTATGATAAAAGTTTGGGAGGATAAGAAGATGAAAAGAAAGAATTTGAACAAATTATTAGCTAGTGGATTAATTATAACGACGTTACTGGCTGGTTGTAGTTCTGGCGCGAAATCAGATACTTCTTCTGGTGATACTATGAGCAAGGAAGTAGTAGAATCAAGTGAAATTACGAAAGAAGAGGTAACGATTAAATTTTCTTGGTGGGGAGCAGATAATCGCCATGAAGCAATGAAAGAAGTTGCAAGACTATACGAAGAAGCCAATCCAAATGTAACCGTTGATATTGAATATGGTGCATGGGATGGTTGGCAAACTAAAATTTTAACGCAACTTTCTGGTAAGACAGAAGCAGATGTGATGCAAGTGAACTATAACTGGTTATTTTCTTATGGTCGCGGTAAAAACGTTTTTTATAACTTAGATGAAGTCAAAAACTTTATTGATTTATCAAATTGGGATGAAAATTATTTGAAAGCGATGCAAGTGAATGGTGAACAAGCTGCTATTCCTCATGGAATGACCGGTCGCGTCAATTTGATGAACGAAAAAATATTTACAGAGAACAATTTAGAATTACCAGTTACGTATGATGAGCTCATTGAAGCTGGAAAAGTAATTTCTAAAGACAATACGGCTACAGGAGCAGAAAACAAATATGCTTTTACGAATATGGGGGAAGTATCAAAAGATTTGTTTATTGCACAAATGCTGTTTAATAGAACTGGAAAAGTAATGCAAACAGATGGAAAAGTAAATTATTCGATTGAAGACGTTGAAGCGATTTTCAATCAGTATAAAGCTTTTGAAGATGCTGGTGCGATGCCGACATTTGCACAAGATCCATCAATTGAAAATGAATCGAATCCAGAATGGGTAAATGGTCGAACTGGTGGTATTTACGAATGGGCAAACTCACTAGGGAAATGGGTAAGTTCATACCAAAGTGGGCAAGCAAGTGAAGATTTAACGGTGGGTGCTTACTTCCAAGAAACGGCGGATGTCAAATCGAATGTGTATGTCAAACCAAATTTTGGTTATGCTATTTCACGCAATAGTAAAAACCCAGAAGTTGCTGCTGATTTTATTAACTTTATGTTTACAAATGAAGAGGCTGTAAAAGCAGCGGGCGATACATTAGGGGTGTCAAGTAATAAAGTTACTTATGAGTTCCAAGAAAAAAATGCTTTAATCGATGGTTCCGTAAAACAAGGATATGATATTTTAGAAAAATACGATCAAACGGTTATGGATCCATATTTTGAAGATGAAAATGTGAGAAATGAACGTTATACTGCAATCGAAGCCTTTCGCTCAGGGAAATTAACGGCTGCTGAAGCCGCAAAAGAATATGTAGAAAAACAACAAAATGCTTTAGACAAATATTACAAAGACTAAAATGAACAGCGAGGCTATGACACAGTATAAAAAAATATTTAAATATCTTGGTTTAAAACATTAAAACTTAGTTATTTTTGTTGTCATAGTCTCGTTCTTCTCATTTTAAAAGGAGGGAATTCCGTTTTATGAAAAAGAAATACCCCAATTATCTTACTTACATAATGCTCGTACCTTGGGCAATCGGCTTTCTTGTGTTTAAAGTCTACCCTATCGTGGCATCGTTTATTTATAGTTTACAAGAATACCCAATCTTAGGTGATCCTGAATTTGTTGGATTACAAAACTATATTGAAATTTTTACAAAAGATGATACGTTCCGTGCTTCTTTAATGGCTACATTAAAATACGTGCTTATTGGTACACCTGCTGTAGTAACCGTTTCGTTTATCGTTGCCGCTATTTTGAATTTCAAATTAAAGGGAGTCAATTTTTTTCGAACCGCATACTATATTCCTTCAATCCTCGGTGGGAACGTAGCAGTATCGATTTTATGGACAATGTTGTTTGACGTGAACGGACCGGTGAATGGCTTCTTAAGCATTTTTCATTTAGGTGGCGACGTGGCGATTAATTGGACAAAAGATCCAACATTTGCGATTTTTACGCTAATTATTTTAAAAACCTGGCAGTTTGGTTCGACAATGCTGATTTTCTTGTCTGCTTTACAAGGTGTTTCAAAGTCAGTTTATGAAGCCGCCGAAATGGATGGTGCGAGTAAGATTCGTCAATTATTTAGTATTACAATCCCAATCATTACGCCGGTTATTTTGTTTAATGCTATCAATGTACTTGTTAAAGCTTTCCAAGAATTTAACTCAGCCTATTTAATTACCAAAGGCGGACCAAATAAATCGACATATTTTTTGAATTTATATATCTATGAACAAGCTTTTCAAAATGGGAACTATGGTTATGCGAGTGCTTTGACATGGATTTTATTAGCACTTGTGGGTATGTTTACTATAATAATCTTTAAATCGTCAGATCATTGGGTATATTATAATGATTAGGAGGGAAATAACATGGAAATGAGTAGTTCGCAGCGTAAATTCAATGAAATTGTCCGTTATGCTTTATTAATAATTGTCGGAATTATTTTACTATACCCACTATTTTGGATGGTTGGTTCCGCGTTCAAACAAAACCAAGATATTTTTGGAACATTAAATATTTTCCCGCCAGCTGATCGAATTGTTACGACAAATTTTAAAGAGGCTTGGCAAATTACAAAAGAGCACAATATTTTATATTATTTTGGAAATACTTTGAAATTCTTAATTCCTAAAACAATTTTTACTGTCTTATCTTGTCTAGTTACGGCTTACGTGATTGCTCGTAAGTCTTTTAAAGGGAAAAAGTTTGTCTTTAGTGCTGTAATTGTAACATTATTAATGCCAGAACTTGCCTTTCGCATTCCCCTTTACTTATTGTATCGCGAAATGGGTTTGCTAGATACATTTGCAAGTTTGTATATTACAGATATTTTTGCTTCTTCCTCCTTTTTTGTTTTTATGATTATTCAATTTATGCGAACAATCCCTCGTGAACTCGACGAGGCAGCTGTAATGGATGGATGCAACGATTTGCAGATTTTATTCAAAATTATTGTACCAGTTATAAAGCCTATTTTAATTACCGTAGCATTGTTATGTTTCATGTGGGGAATGAATGACTTTCAAGGGCCATTGATTTTCTTAAATAGTCCTGATAAAACGGTCCTCTCTGTTGTATTGAAGCAACAACTTGACGGTGAGGCGATGGTTAACTATGGCCGCGTATTTGCAGCTTCTTGCTTAGGTTTATTACCAATGATTGCCTTATTCTTTGCCGGGTCACGTTATTTTGTAGATGGTGTGGCAAGTACAGGTGGTAAAGAGTAAGAGCTGAGTGAAAAGAAATGAGGAACATAAAATGGTATTATTAATGAAACGAGTCATGGCGCAATTGATTGATTTTTTTCTTGGGATTTTGCTATTGTTTGTGGTCTTTGGCTTTTTACTACCAATCTTCCAACCATTTATTTCAAATGACTGGCTTCGAACTTTACTGGGAATATTTTTGACCGGAAATATCTATTTTTTTCTTCAATATCCCTTTATGCAAAATGGGCAAACGATTGGTAAAGGATTTTATCGCCTAAAGGTTATCTCAACGGATACCGTTCGAAAGGAAATGACTGTGGCAGTTATTTTTCAAAGAGAGATTTTGTGCAAACTAATGAGTTGCTATTTTATCTGTATTCCTTTGTTGTTTGGAAAACAGGGCGGTCACGAAGAAGCCACACATACAAAAGTCATACAAGTTTAATTTAAAGAATGGCGGACAATTAGGGAAAGAAGGCTATTTATTCTTTCCTATACTTTTTTACAAGGAGAAGAAATGAAAAATATAAAAAAATTTTTAGATGATTTATTAAAAGAATCAACACCCGATAAACCTCTCTGGAATCAAGAAGCTGTTTTAGAAAGTAAACCGCCCGCTTGGAGCTATATTGATGGTTGCTTATTAATTTCTGTTTTACTGATGTATAAAAGTACCAAAGAAGAGAAATATTTTTTGTTTTTAAAAAGTTTTATCGACTTCTATGTGAAAGAAGATGGGCAGATAATTGGATATGATTTTAAAGAGATGAACTCAGATGCGATTAATGAAGGGAAGGTCTTATTTGCTTTGTATGAGCAAACAAAAGACGAAAAATATCGGAAAGCACTGAATCACCTTTATCATCAAATTCAAAACCAACCACGGACACCTACAGGAAGTTTCTGGCACAAAAAAATATATCCTAACCAGGTTTGGCTTGATGGCTTGTATATGATGCAACCTTTTTACTTAGAATATGAACTTACATTTAATCAAGGAAAGAACTTACCCGATATCATGCGACAGTTTGAAAACGTGAAACTTCGAATGAAAGATGAAAAAACAGGTTTGTATTACCATGGGTATGAC
>CAYNOA010000070.1:0-555 GCA_964398695.1 uncultured Enterococcus sp.
ACCTTGAAAAAAGAACCTTGCAAAAAAATGCACGGTTCTTTTTTGTGGTTATTCTTTAGCTTCTTGTAAAACTTTGGTGCCTGTAATGGTCACTGGTTCAAGGGGTTTTGAAGCTTCGCCTTGCTCGGATGCTTCCACTTCTGCTTGAGCGATTTTATCAACAACATCCATGCCTTCAATCACTTGTCCAAAGACCGTATAATTTCCATCTAAGCTTGGTGCGCCACCATTTTTATAAGCATCAATAATTTTTTCAGGCGTAAACTGAATCGCTAAATTTTTTGAAGCATCCTCATTGTTTTGCACAATAAAAAATTGACTGCCTTGACTATCTAGGGCGCTGCTGCGAGCCATCGATAGGGCGCCGCGAATATGATATAGTTGGTTTGAGAGTTCAACTTTAAACCCTTTGCCCCAAATACTTTCGCCACCGGTCCCATTGCCGTCCGGATCGCCCCCTTGAATCATAAAGCCTTCGATTACACGGTGAAAAGGAGTGCCATCGTAATAGCCTTCTTTAGCATGGGTCACAAAATTTTCAACGGCTTTAGGTGC
>CAYNOA010000070.1:565-8794 GCA_964398695.1 uncultured Enterococcus sp.
CACTCTCATTGCCTTGCACCGCTGTTTCTAGTTGAGGTAAGTCAAGCGTGTTTAAATCAACCTTTGCCTCACTCGTGGGGGTGCTATCTTTTGGTGTTGTGCTTTGTACATTGGCAGCACAAGCCGCTAAGGTGAGGCCGGTCATTGCTGTTAGTGCAAATAAGAAAATTTTGTTTTTTTTCATTTTAGGATAAGTCCTTTCGTTTTTTCTTTTATTATCTTATCAAAATTTGAATTCTTTTGGTAGTGTTTGTAAAAAAAAGATAAAATGGTAATATTGAATTTGGTTTGTTATAATGAATCCGGTTTAATAATTAGTTAAAATTCATTAGGAGGAATTTTTAGTGGGAAAATTAGGTATTTCAATTTATCCAGAACGCTCAACATTTGAAAAGGACAAAGCTTACTTAGATTTGGCGCATAAATATGGCTTTAAGCGCGTGTTCACTAGTTTACTACAAATTACCGAAGACAAAGAGGAAGTTTTAGCTGAGTTCAAACAAGTGGTTAATTATGCTAACTCTTTAGAGATGGAAGTGATGGTGGACATTAATCCAGCACTATTCTCACAATTAGGCATTTCTTATGATGATTTATCTTTCTTTGACGAAATGGGTGCTTATGGCGTTCGGTTAGACTTAGGTTTTACTGGAGCAGAAGAAGCGAAAATGACACGTAATCCGTATAATATCAAAGTTGAAATTAATATGAGTCAAGGTACAAGCTATGTAGACAATATTATGGCTTATTCTCCCAATACCAATAACTTATTAGGTTCGCATAACTTTTATCCACATCGCTATACAGGTTTAGAATACCATCATTTTGTGGCTTGCTCTGAAAAATTTAGAAAATATAATTTAAATACAATGGCCTTTGTGAACTCGCATGCTGCCACTTTTGGTCCGTGGCCAACTCAAGATGGTTTATGTACATTAGAAGATCATCGCGAGCTTGAAATTGCGACTCAAGTGAAACATTTGTTATTAACGGGCTTGATTGATGATATCTCAATTGGTAACGCCTATGCTTCTGAAGCAGAATTAAAAGCAATGGCTGAAGCTTTTTATTCGCCGTATCCACAAATTAAAGTCGTTCCAGAGGAAGAAATTACCCAAAACGAGCGTGTTTGTTTATTTGATCATTTGCATAGTTACCGTGGAGACCGTTCTGCGTATATGTTACGTTCCACGATGACACGTGTCATTTATAAAGACAAAGAATTCCCGGCACATACGACACGTGATATTGTTCGTGGCGATGTTTTAATCGATAATGTGGGGTATGGCCAGTATAAAGGAGAGACCCAAATCGCCTTAAAACCAATGAAAAATGATGGGCGTGTAAACGTGGTCGGCCGGATTTCTGAAGACTAATTATTTTTATTAGAATTTTTAAAACCATGGTCAAGTTTTAAATTGATTGAAGCAAAATAATGCATAACCATAAGGAAACGTCTGATACTTTCAGGCGTTTTTTTTAAGAAAAGTCAACTTACCTGCTTTTATATTATGTAAACAAATAGATTTTGTAAAATTTGACAAAACTTTACAAAATCTATTTGAAATGATAGACAAATCGGGCTTTGCTAGGTACAATAGATAAGACTTTTGTGCTGAATGTTAAGTAGTAAATAGATAGGAGGACAAAATAATGTCCATGTTTTTAGATGAAGTAACAATCGATGTGAAAGCCGGAAAAGGCGGCGATGGAATGGTTGCTTTTCGTAGAGAGAAATACGTTCCAGATGGCGGGCCTGCTGGTGGTGATGGTGGAAAAGGCGGTTCGGTGGTTTTAATTGTTGATGAGGGATTAAGAACCTTAATGGATTTTCGCTTTAATCGTCATTTTAAAGCCCAGCCAGGTGAAAATGGCATGAGTAAAGGTATGCACGGGCGGGGATCAGAAGATACTTATATCAAAGTCCCTGAAGGCACAACAGTTCGCGATGCAGACACGGGCGTTTTGCTAGGGGATTTAATTGAACACGGGCAAATATTAGTGATTGCCAAAGGTGGACGTGGTGGTCGCGGTAATATTCGATTTGCCTCGCCAAAAAATCCAGCACCAGAACTTGCAGAAAATGGGGAACCTGGGCAAGAGCGTCGGATTAATTTAGAGTTAAAAGTCTTAGCCGATGTTGGCTTAGTTGGTTTTCCTTCAGTTGGTAAGTCTACGATTTTATCGGTCATTTCTTCTGCTCGACCTAAAATTGGTGCGTATCATTTTACAACTTTGGTACCAAACTTAGGGATGGTTCATATTCCAGATGGTCGTAGTTTTGTGGCGGCTGATTTACCAGGATTGATTGAAGGGGCTTCCCAAGGGGTTGGTTTAGGTACGCAATTTTTACGTCATATTGAAAGAACGCGCGTCATTTTACATGTGCTTGATATGAGTGGGATGGAAGGTCGCGACCCTTATGAAGACTATTTAGCGATTAACCATGAATTGGCCTCTCATAATTTGCGATTAATGGAACGCCCGCAAATTATTGTCGCAAATAAAATGGATATGCCCAATTCCGAAGAAAATTTAAAACTATTTAAAGAACAATTGGCGAAAGAACAAGCCGATGAATTTGCAGATCCAATTCCAGTCTTTCCAATTTCAGGTGTTACAAGAAAAGGAATTGATGCTTTGTTGAGCGCAACGGCTGATTTATTAGATGTGACGCCAGAGTTCTTATTATATGAAGATGAGCCAAGAGAAGAAGAAGTGGTTGAATATAACTTTGTGGCAGATGAGCCAGAGTTTGAAATTAACCGTGATCCGGATGCAACTTGGATTTTATCTGGTGAAAAATTAGAGAAACTTTTCCAAATGACCAATTTTGCCCATGATGAAACAATTATGCGTTTCGCTCGCCAGTTACGTACAATGGGAGTTGATGAAGCCTTACGTGCTCGTGGAGCCAAAGATGGCGATATTGTTCGAATTGGTGAATTTGAATTTGAATTTGTAGAATAAAAATAAAAGGTTGCAAAGGATATCCTGCTTTTGCAACCTTTTTTGTAGAAAATGAAGCACAAAATCGTATTCTTTTTTCAAATTAATTGGTAAAATTAAATAAAAAGTAAAACGGAGGGATTCAAATGTCAAAAAGAGTGATTGTGATTGATTTTACAGAAAATGCCAAAGCGTATCAAGCGTTCTCAGAAGTCAAAAGGACCCATCTGGCAAGAAAGATTAAAGGCGAACAAATGGCAGTTGTGACTCATTCAGCGGAAGGGTCGCATCATTTTAAAGTGGAAGATTTTCTTGATTTTACTGGTAACAACAAAACTTCTCGAGGCGGTATGATTGGGATACTGGTGGGTATTTTAGGTGGACCATTAGGGATTTTACTTGGTTGGTTTGGTGGTAGCATGATTGGAGCGAGTCAAGATGCACAAGAAATCAAAAAAGCCAATACGATTTTTGAGTTGTTGAGTAAAAATATCGGCGAAGGTCAAACGGGTTTAATTTTAATTGCAGAAGAAGAAGATAACCGTCCTTTAAATGACCTCATTATGTATGAATTAGGTGGAACGATTCACCGTTTTGACTATGAAGAAGTAGAAGAAGAGTTACAAAAAGCGCAACAAGTTGAACAAGTGACCAAAGCAAGTGCACAAAAAATTTGGGAAGAGAATCATCCAGAAGAAAAATAGTTAGTAAAGAAAGTTAGGTTGATATGGAATTAGAATTTTTAGGTACTGGCGCTGGTGTTCCAGCAAAACATCGAAATGTCAGTGGGATCGCGTTAAAGTTATTAGATGAACGAAATGCCATTTGGTTATTTGATTGTGGCGAAGGGACCCAGCTCCAAATTTTAAGAAGCAATATCCGTCCAAGAAAAATCGAAAAAATTTTCATTACGCATTTACATGGGGATCATATTTTTGGTTTACCAGGTTTAATCAGCAGCCGTTCTTTTCAAGGTGGGGATGAACCACTTGAAATTTATGGTCCAAGAGGGATTGAAGAGTGGGTCCGGACAACATTGCGGATTTCAAAAACACATTTGAGCTATCCGCTTCGTTTTTTTGAAATAAAAGAAGAAGGTCTTGTTTTTTCAGATCATCAATTTACAGTCTCTTGTAAAAAATTAGATCATGGGATTGAAAGCTTTGGGTATCGAATTGAAGAGGTGGATCATGTGGGTGAGTTACAAGTAGAAAAACTAACGGCCCTAGGGTTAAAACCAGGTCCTCTTTTTGGAAAAATTAAAAAAGGAGAAACCGTTACCTTACCAGATGGACAACAAATTAATGGGAAAGATTATATCGGTGAAACAATCAAAGGGCGCGTCGTCACTATCCTAGGCGACACTAGAAAAACGGTTCAATCCGTTGAACTTGCACGCTACGCTGATATTTTAGTCCATGAAAGTACCTTCAATAAAGAAGAAGCAAAACTTGCCAAAGCTTATTTCCACTCGACAACCCAACAAGCAGCAGAAGTAGCAAAGGCTGCACACGCAAAAAAATTAATTTTAACCCATATTAGTGCCCGTTATTTAGGAAAGGATATTTCGGCTTTAGCCAATGAGGCAAAAGAAATTTTTGAAAATGTTCGCATTGCCAAAGATTTTGACTGTTTTGAAATTCCTCTTAAAAAGGAGAAATCGCATGAAACTGAATAATAAAGTTGTTGTTGTGACTGGAGGTAGCACGGGGTTAGGAGAAGCAATTTGTTACGAAGCAGCCAAACAAGGAGCAATCGTGATTGTTTGTGCGCGTCGAAAGGAACAAATTGAAAAGGTGAGTGAAATATGTCAACAATTAAGCCAACAACCATCTTTTGCTTACCCTGTGGATGTTTCTGACGCAAAAAGCATTCAAGCGCTCGTGACTAAAATTCAGCAAAAGGTTGGAACGGTTGATGTTTTGGTGAATAATGCGGGCTTTGGTATTTTTGAAGACTTTCTTTCTTTTGATTTAGAACAAGCACGTCAAATGTTTGAAGTGAATTTTTTTGGGATGCTCTATCTGACTCAGGCACTTGCAATTGATATGGTTGAACAAAAGCAAGGACAAATTATCAATATCGCTTCAATGGCAGGCAAAATGGCGACTCCTAAGTCAACGATTTATTCGGCAACAAAATTTGCGGTTTTAGGTTTTTCAAATGCACTACGTTTGGAATTAAAGCCCTATAAAGTTCACGTGACAACGGTGAATCCAGGTCCGATTCAAACTAATTTTTTTGATTTAGCCGATCCTTCTGGTGAATATTTAACTAATATTGATGGGCTCGTATTAGATCCTCAAAAATTAGCAAAATTAATTGTGAAAAATATGATTCATCCAAAACGTGAAATTAATCGCCCATTTGCTCTGTCGCTAGCGGCTCATTGTTATAATTTGTTTCCCAAAATAGGCGATTATTTAGCAGGTGGTCTTTTTAATAAAAAATAAAGTTGAGGGAAAGTCGATGAAAAACCAATGGCGGGTGTACTTAAGTTTGTTTTTTGTTTTTATTATTGTTATTTTTGCTATTTTAAATAATCAGATAGTCACTGTGAATTATGGGTTTGGTCAATTTAAAGCACCGTCAGTTTTAATCATTTTTGGCTCGGCATTGATTGGAGCCATCAGCGTTTCTTTCATAGCAACCAATGCCAACTGGCGTCAGAAAAGAAAGCTTAAAAAGCTGCAAAAAGAATTAACCGAATATCATGAAACTTTTGAAACGAAAGTTCAAGAACGAGTAGATACTTTGCTAAAGGAAAAGCTGAACCCAATCGTTACACCGACATCGCAGTCGTTTCCTGAACAAGAAAACGATTTTCCGAAAGAAAATGGAAATGAATGATTTAAGAGAATAAAAAAATCGCCACTACAGTTGTTTAAAGGCGCTTTTTTTATTCTCTTTAGTTTGATATACTAGTCAAGTTAGGAGTGATTCATTGAAAAAAGCAAAATATGATTGGCGAATTCCAATCAGTCAGGATCTGCCAGCGGCGTTTGTTGCCGCTGTATCTGAGCAAGGGTTGTCACCCATTTTTGCTCAATTACTATGGAACCGAGGGATTCAAACGAGTGAATCAATGCAAAAATTCTTGAATCCAAGTATCGAACAGCTCCATGACCCTTATTTATTATATGGGATGGAAAGTGTCGTTGAGCGAATCCATCAAGCAATCGTGGCAGACGAAAATATTTTAATTTATGGGGATTACGACGCCGATGGTATCACTAGTACAACCGTGTTAAAAGAGGCCTTAGAGATACTAGGAGCGCAAGTTCAGACTTATTTACCCAATCGATTTGAAGATGGTTATGGACCCAATCAAGCACGTTATCAGGAATTCATTGACCTAGGCATTCAATTAATTATTACGGTTGACAATGGCGTTTCGGGCCATGAAGCCATTGAGTTTGCCAATGAGTGTGGCGTTGACGTAATTGTCACTGACCATCATGAATTACCTATGGAGTTGCCGAATGCCTATGGAATTATTCATCCACGCCACCCACAAGGAGCCTATCCTTTTGCCGATTTAGCGGGTGTCGGAGTGTCGTTTAAACTCGCTTGTGCCTTACTTGATGAAATTCCGCTAGAGCTACTTGATTTAGTCGCTATTGGAACTATTGCGGATATGGTTTCATTAACTGATGAAAACCGAGTTCTTGTTTCTTGGGGATTAAAGCAAATCAAGCAAGGAGGCAGAATCGGTTTAAACCAACTATTGTCAGTAAGTGGCCTCAACCTTTCTGAGGTCGATGAAAGTACGATTGGTTTTTCAATTGCGCCACGCCTAAATGCAGTGGGGCGATTAGGTGACGCGAATCCTGCAATTGAATTGTTATCGACGTTTGATGTTACCCAAGCAGAATCTTTTGCACAAACATTTAATCAAATGAACCAAGAGCGAAAAGATTTAGTAGAAGAAACGACAAAAAAAGCTTTCGCTCAAGTGAATTCAGAAAATCAGATTCATTTAATTGTAGGGGAGGACTGGCATGAAGGAATCTTGGGTATTGTTGCAGGGAGAGTCATGCAACAAACAGGAAAACCAACACTAGTCTTAACTAAAAAATCAAATGATTTGTATAAAGGTTCGGGTCGAAGTTTTGAGAAGTTGAATCTCTTTTGCGCACTGCAAGAAAGTCAAAGTTTATTGCAAACTTTTGGTGGCCATCATTCAGCTGTGGGTTTAAGTGTGAAGAAAGCCGATTTACCACAATTACAAGCAAATTTAAATCAGTATATTTTAACCCATCAAATTGATTTCTCACAAGGGTTACCTTTGTTTGTTGAAGGAAAACTGGAACTTTCAAATATCAATCTTTCGTTTATTCAATCACTGAAAGTTTTGGCTCCTTTTGGAATGGATAATCCTGTGCCACAATTTATTATTGAAGGCACAACTGTTGTTGAGAGCCGAATCATCGGTTCGAATCAACAGCATTTAAAGTTTATTTTAGGAACAGACACTAGCAATCAAGTTGAAGGGATTGGATTTGGTTTTGGTCCTGAGCAAAGTGAATTGCAACATGCCGATTTACGCTTAGCTACTGAGTTGATGATTAATGAATGGAATGGCAAAAGAAGTCCTCAAGTGCGTTTGCTTGATTTTGAGGTCCCGGATTTTCAAGTGTTTGATTTTCGAAACAATCAACAACAGACACTCTTATCAAATGAAGCCATTGTCCATGTAACTTTTAATCAAAAACTTTTTAAAGTGTTTCATGAAAAAACTAGCCAACCTATTCTTTATGTCGAATCTTTTGAGTCTTTTAAAAGTTTGTTTGAGAAAAAATGGCAAGGTGAAGCGATTGCTTTGGTTGATGCACCGGTTGAAATGCAATTAGTCAAAGAAATCATTGCGTATACCAAGACAACCAGAGTTTATCTGCTTGGGCAAACTGCGGATGAAGCTTATTTAGATGGCATTGGCTCACGTGAACAATACGCTGCTCTTTTTCGCCTGTTGAAAAACCAACCCTCTCTAGACGTGAGACATAAATTAATGGACATTGCCCGATATACAAAAATTCCTAAGAATCTGTTGATCTTTATGATTCAAGTTTTTTCTGAATTAGAATTTGTGACAATCGTCGATGGTGTTTTAAAAGTAAATCAAAATCCAAAACAAAGAGCGTTGGATGAAAGTCAAATCTATCAAGAGCGCTTGAAAAAGATTAAGAGTGAAGAGTTTCTATTGCTTAGTGAAGTATCAAAGATTAAGCAATGGTTGTTTTTAAATGAGGAGGAAGAAAATGAATTTAAAAAATTATA
>CAYNOA010000070.1:8804-9130 GCA_964398695.1 uncultured Enterococcus sp.
CCCAATTACCCTTCAGAAGGAATTATCTTTCGTGATATTTCGCCTTTAATGGCTGATGGTGAAGCTTACCGCTATGCCACACAACAAATTGTGGATTACGCGAATAAAAAAGAAATCGATATGGTCGTGGGTCCAGAAGCTCGTGGTTTCATTGTTGGCTGTCCAGTTGCTTATGAAGCAGGTGTGGGATTTGCTCCTGTTCGTAAGCCTGGAAAATTGCCACGAAAAACAATCGAAGTTACTTATGAGCTTGAATATGGAACAGATACATTAACGATTCATGAAGACGCAATTCAGCCGGGTCAAAGAGTTTTAATTTGCGATGA
>CAYNOA010000071.1:0-9009 GCA_964398695.1 uncultured Enterococcus sp.
CAAACCACCTAAAACGCGTGGCATGTCTTTAGCATTTGCATAGATACGCAAACCTTTCATCATCGTCAAAAGCGTCACGAGATTTCCAACGACGCGACCCGTTTTCCCCCGAATGAGTTCGGTAATATCTGGGTTTTTCTTTTGTGGCATCATGCTTGATCCGGTTGCATAGGCATCGTCTAATTCGACAAATTTGAATTCCCAAGAACACCATAAGATGACTTCCTCACAAAAACGAGACAGGTGCATCATTAAAATCGCTAAAGTACTATTTAATTCCAAACAAAAATCTCGATCCGAGACTCCATCTAAACTATTTTGCGTAATTTGAGCAAAACCTAAAATTTCAGCCACGCGCAGCCGGTTAATCGGATAAGTCGTGCCCGCAAGTGCGCCACTACCTAAAGGCATCACATCTAAACGTTTTTTCGTTTCAGTCAAACGTTCAATATCGCGTAAAAACATTTGAACATAAGCCATTAAGTGATGAGCAAAAGTAATTGGTTGCGCTCTTTGTAAATGGGTGTAACCACTCATAACCGTTTCGGTATTTTCATTTGCAACTTGGCAAAAAGTTTGGCTTAATTCTTTCATCAAAGCAATTAAGGTCTCGACTTCATCTTTTAAATAAAAGCGTAAATCAAGCGCGACTTGGTCATTACGACTTCGGGCCGTGTGAAGTCGCTTTCCTGTTTGACCAAGGCGCTTGGTTAATTCTGTTTCAATAAACATATGAATATCTTCTGCTGTTTCATCAATTTCTAACTGACCATTTTCTAAATCCGCTAAAATTTCTTTTAAACCAGCCACAATCGTTTGACTTTCACTGGATTCGATAATTTGTTGCTCACCCAACATCGTTGCATGGGCAATGCTACCTTGAATGTCTTGGCGATACATCCGGGCATCAAAGCGGATGGAACTATTAAAATCATTGACTTTTTCATCCAACTCTTTTTGGAAGCGACCTTTCCATAATTGTGCGACCATTATGCTTCTCCTTTTTGTGCAAGTAACGCTTGCACCGTAATTGGCAAGCCAAACAATTGAATAAAGCCTTCCGCATCTTTTTGATCGTAAACATCGTCTTCATTAAATGAAGCGAATTCTTCACTATATAAAGAATAAGGGGAACTCAAGCTCACTTTTGTTAAATTGCCTTTGTATAATTTTAATTTTACTTCCCCAGTAACCGTTTTTTGTGTTTCATCGACAAAGGCACTTAAAGCCGCTCTTAACGGGGTAAACCAAAGACCGTTATAAACTAATTCCGCAAATTTAATCCCAATTAATTCTTTATAATGTTGCGTTTCTTTGTCTAAACACAAGGTTTCAAGTGCTTGATGAGCAAAGTATAAAATCGTACCGCCTGGCGTTTCATACACACCTCTTGATTTCATTCCAACGAGACGATTTTCGACGATATCAATAATGCCAATGCCATTTGCGCCGCCAATTTTATTTAAGGCTTTAATTAATGCCACACCCGCCATTTTTTCACCGTTTAGGGCAACTGGGATGCCTTTTTCAAAAGATAAAGTGATTTCAGTCGCAACATCTGGCGCCTCTTCTGGTGAAACACCCATTTCTAAAATTTGTTTGTATTTTGGTTCGTTGGCTGGGCTTTCTAAATCAAGACCTTCATGCGATAAGTGCCATAAGTTACCATCTTTTGAATAGTTGGTTTCACGCGTAATTTTTAAAGGAATTTCATATTTTTCAGCATAGGCAATCGCGTCTTCTCTTGATTTAATTTCCCATGTTCGCCAAGGCGCAATAATCGTCATGTTCGGTGCAAAAGCTTTAATCGCTAATTCAAAACGAACTTGGTCATTGCCTTTTCCGGTACAACCATGACAAATCGCATCGGCGCCTTCTGCTAAAGCAATTTCAACCAAACGTTTGCCAATCACTGGACGGGCAAAAGAAGTTCCGAGTAAATAATCTTTTTCATATTTCGCACCAGCTTTTAAAGTTGGGAAAATAAAATCTTCCACAAATTCATCTTGCAAATCTTCAATGTATAATTTGCTTGCGCCTGTATTTAGTGCTTTTTCTTCCAAGCCAACTAATTCGGCTTCTTGACCGACATTCCCAGTGACTGCAATAACTTCGCAGTTTTCATAATTGGCTTTCAACCAGTGGATCATAACTGAAGTATCCAAGCCTCCTGAATATGCTAATACGACCTTTTTGATTTTTTTTGCTTCTTTTACCATTTTCGTTCCTCCTAGAATATGTATTAATGTATACTATACGCATATTTTTGCGTTTTTCAAGTATTTTGTGTATATTTATTCAACTTTATTTCGAAATGTTTGGATTTTATTCAACTTGTATTGATTTTTAATAATTATATTCATGATTCTTTTAGCAAAAAAAACGCCCGCCCAAAGAAAGCCTTTTCATTTGTATTTTACTGTTTTCCTTATTGAATGGAAAGAAAAAGGTGATTCTTGAATTCAAATAAAAAAAACGTAATCAGCCCCACTTACACGCCGATTACGTTTTTTTTATTGATTTAACTGTTCAAAAGTTCCCCAAACTTGGACTGCTTTTTCTTTGACCATTACTTGACCTTTGGCGATGACGGTACGAATATCGAGTGTTTCTTTATCTAATAAACAAAAATCCGCATCTTTTCCTGGCGCAATGGAACCTTTTTGATTCAGCTTTAAAATTTTTGCTGGATTGCATGTAACCGCACGTAATACAATCTCTAACGGGATTTCTTCTTTGAATACCGCGTCTTTTATCCCAACTAGTAAGGATTTAGAGCTTCCGACACCCATCCCTAGGAATTGATTGTTTTCATCAAAATAAGGCAAACTACCTTGGCCATCAGAAGTCAGCGTAAAATTGTCTAAGGCTACTCCTTCTGCTAATAAACGTTTTAAGGCTTTACTAAAAGGAACTTCGCCATCGGTTTTTTCCCAAAAGTCTGGATTTTCGCTCCCAGTAAAATCGATGACGCCACCTTTTTTAGCAAATTCAAGACAAGCTTCAAACACCCCTTGTGTCCGATTGGCATGGGTTGGTAAAAACTGCGTAATCGGAATTTCAGTTTCCTCAATGGTTTGATTAATCAATTTTAAGCGATCTTTGCCATCACCTAAATGGACATTCACAATCCCGGCTTTACCTGATAACATCCCACCTACACGGGCATCGGCGACCGCGCGCGTAAATTCTGCCAATGTTGGCTGTGAAGAGCGATGATCAGAAATTGCAATTTCACCAATACCAATGATTTTATCGATAGTTAAGAAATCTTTGATAATTGAATCAGTGACTGGGTTTAGCGGTAAATGATAAGAACCATCATAAACATAGGTCGTAATGCCTTCTGTTTCCAACCCACGTGCTTTACTAATTAAAGCAACCATGTCTCGGCCAACGCCATCGGTCCCTAAACAACCAACGACTGTTGTTACACCGGCTTTCGTTAGTTGACTAAGGGTCACTTCTGGTGTTCGGTTATGGTAACCATTTTCGCCACCACCGCCAAGTAAATGGAAGTGACAATCAATCAAACCAGGTGTTAAAATTTGACCACGTCCATCAATTTCTTCGACTTCGAGATTTTCAAAACCACCAATCATTTCATCTTCCATCGCAACAATTTTATCGTGAACTATTAAAACATCCATCACACCTAGATAATCAGGTGCATAAACTTCTGCTTGACGAATAATTTTCATCTTGTTGTTTCCTTCTTTCTAAAAAAACTGAGGTAGTCTAGCTACCTCAGCGATTTTTTTATCGATTATTGTAAGCCAATCGCAATGGCAATCATAATAAAGATTGTGCCTAAGGTAAATAAGAAGGCTTGCATCTTAATTTGGAATCGTGCCCATTTTGCCCATTCAATTCGTGCCACGCCTAATACCCCAATTAGACTCGCTGAAACTGGCGTAAAGGCATCCATGAAACCTGCTCCTAATTGATAAGCTAAGACCGCAATTTGACGCGATACACCAACTAAGTCTGCGAGTGGCGCCATAATCGGCATCGTTAAGGCTGCTTGACCAGAGTTTGATGTGACTACTAGGTTAAAGAGACTTTGGAAAATGTACATCGCCCAAGCACCTAACCAAGCAGGTACCCCAGACAATACCGTTCCCATACTATGTAAAATGGTATTTAAAGCCGATGGGACGTTGGCATCTGAGCCACCCAATACAAGTAAAATTCCTTTAGCCATCCCAACGACAATGGCTGTTCCAGCTAAATCGGCCGCGCCAGATTGAAACGCCGCAGCGACTTCATTGATGCTCATTCCTTCTAAATTAAAGATGACTGCGATGATGCCTGCTAGTAGTCCCATCACAAAGAATTGTGAGGCAATTTCTGGAATATAATAGCCTCTTTGGGTAACTCCCCAAATAATCCAAATTAAAACGATTAACATTTCTACTAAAATTAACTTATGCCCCAATAAAAAGGGTTTCTTTTCATCTGAAGTTTTTTGAATGTGTTCACGGAAATAATTATCTGATTGGTAAGTGAGTGATTTTTCGGGGTTTTTACGAATTCTTTCCCCATAAACCATTAAATAAGTTGCAGATAAGGCCGTCACAACAAACCACATAATTAACCGGAAAGTCGCGCCTGATAACACCGGAATTCCGGCAATTCCTTGGGCAACTGCCACACTAAATGGACTCATCCAAGACGTCGCATTACCGACTTGAGAAGCCACATAAGTTACAGTCACTGCAACAATCGAATCATAACCTAAAGCAATCACAAATGGCACCATTACCATCGAAAATGGGATAACCTCTTCGGCCATACCAAACGTTGCCCCGCCAAAAGAAAAGGCAAAGAATAACATTGGCAAGGCTAGACGTTCTAGCCCTTTCGTTTTGTTAATAAAGGCAAAAATTCCAGCATCAATCGCACCCGTTCGCATAATAATCCCAAAGGCCCCACCAACGACTAAGATTAAGGCGGCAATTCCCACGGCAGAACCATATTTATCTCCGGAAGTTAAGCCTTCAAAAACAAAGTTTAAGAAGCCAAAACCACCCGTATCGTCCGTCCCCCAAACGCGGGCTGTTTTATGCAACTTTTTAGCAGTGTCGTATATTTTTTCACCATATAGTTCATATAAGGCATCATCGGTTAGTGAGATTTCATCAAGCGCAGATTGCGTTAACTCCTTTTCTCCCTGTGCTAAAATTTCTGCTAATCCTTCTTTAGGAACTTCTAGTTTTTCCAATACTTCTGGATTTTTTTGTAATTCTTCTAATTGATCAAACACAAATGTTTGGTTTAATGCATAAGAATAACGAAACGAATCTTGTTTCAAAACAGTCCGAGAACTTGTTTCTCCATTGGCGTTTTGATATTCAATCTCCTCTGTACTAAATTTCCCTGCTGGTACTAAAAAAGTTAACAACCAAGCAAAGACAACTACCCCAAAAATAATGACATAAGTATGTGGGGTTTTCATTTTGGTAAAATCACGTTTTGTTTTACTCATTGAACGATTTTCTCCTCCTTTTTTTTCGTCTTAAAATTGCGCGTCTTTCTTTTAACTCTTAAAAAAATTTCACTCAATTTCTTCAACTAATCCAACTAATTTTAAAAATAAGCCAATTTTTATGCAAAAACCAGTGAATCGCCCAATTATTATACCTTATTTATTCATTAAATTCATTGGTAAAATATGAGAATTGAGCCATTCAAAAAAAACCTCTCTAACTTAGATTCCATGAATCCAATTAAAGAGGTTGTTTTTTATTTTTTATCGAATCGTCGGCCACGATTTTGACGTGCACGTCTTCGTTTAGTGTTTCTTTGTAGCGTGAAAAATCCCACTAGTAAAACAATTAGCCCGAAAACAAAGAGTAACAGCCATTGAATTTTTTGGAAGCCTTTTGTTACGATCGTCTGAATCGCCTGATTATTGGCTGACTTCGTTGCTTCTTTTGGCAATGGTTTGCCGCGCTTATTTAATAATTGCACTTCTTGTTTTTGTTCTGCAATCTTTTCTGAAACGGTCGGCAAGCTATTTTTCAGTGATAAGATGGTCTCATTTAATTGAAAATCGGCTTGACTGTCATTTCTTACTAAATCAAAAAAACCTTGCTCTAACTGGAATTTTTGGTCATTTATTTCTTGTTCCCCTGGTTTTAAAAGCTCGCGATAGGCAAAGTTTTGAAAACCATAATCCATAATGGCATTGGCAAAAGGATGGCGTTTGTATTCGCCTTCTGGATCACCCCATTCAGCCACCCCTAAAACAATCGTAATCAAGCGTAAATTTTCTCGTTGACCGGTCATCGCAACATTGTAGCCTCCCGACATGCTTGAACCCGTTTTTAGTCCATCGACACCGGCATACTCATACCGCATTCCTGGCAAAGAATGATTATAAGTATCATACGTTGCTTCATAAGGTGTTCCTTGCATCGCCGTCACTTGACTCGTCTGTGTATATTCTAAGATTTCCGGATATTGATTTAATAGATGGTAAACTAAAATAGCAATATCGCGCGCCGTTGTTTCGTTATCCTTTTCAAATTGAAGAGTACTGCCATCATAACCATTTGGCACATATAATCCTTCAAAGGCACCAATGCCAGCTCCAGTGGCATTGTAAATCGTTGTATTGGTCATACCTAGATTTTGTGCGGTTTCATTCATCTTCGCTAAAAAAGCAACGGGATCTTCTTCAACGAGTTCCGCCAACATAATCGTCGCCACGTTTGAAGAAGGGACTAGGACCATCGGTAACAATTCTCGGACTGGGTACTCAACACCGGCTACAATGGGTGCGTTACTTAAAGCATAAATTTGAGACATCGCTTGATAACGCATATCACCTACAACCGTTGTGTCTAGTGTGAATTGCCCATTTTCGATGGCTTCATAAACTAAATACAAGGTCATTAGCTTCATAATACTAGCCGGATTTCTTGGTAAATCAGGATTTTCTCCCCACAAATATTTTCCGGTATTGGCATCAATTAAGACGGCCGATTCCGGACGATCCACCTCATAAGCTTCATACCCCATTTGCTCCACTAGCGTCATTATAGACGGACCTTCTTCTTCTGCGAACGTAGTCACAGGTAAAAATAGCAGCAAGATACTTGTAATCATCCCAATTAACACTCTCATCAATAATTTACTCACACGCCAAATCCCTTTCATCACTTTTTTTTCATAAAAACAAAACCAATTCTTTTATTCGACTTCTTTAATATAGACTTCTTTAGTATAACAAATCTCTCACGATAAAAATAGAAGCAACCAGCGATTTTTATCCTTGGTTGCTTCTATTTTAATATAAATGAATCCCCTGAAATTCTGGCGCATTGACTAGCTTTTCTTTAAATGCTTCTAAGCCTCTTAATTCAATAATATTGCGATTGATTTTCGCATAAGCTTTCGTGTCATAGTACAGTTCCACAATTTCTTGCGGGGCTTTCTTTTGGGCCAAGGCATTCTTAGCTAAACGAAACGTCAATCGCGCTAAATAATAAGTGACATGGTTGTTTGAACAAATCTCAACCCCATGTTTTAACAAAGCATCGCTTGTTTGGTAGTCGTTCACATTGGCATAAAAGGTCCCACAATAATACAAAATATTTAAAGTTCGCCAAACATCGCGCGTTTCTTTAATTGGAATTTGGTAAACTTCACTCATGGCCTTATTAAAAAAGTATTCTGCTTTTTCAATTTCATCGATATTTTCATAGACCATCCCCATCCCAGTATAAGCAAGTAAGCCCAAGATTTCCACTTGATTTTTAGGAATTTCAGCAATGATTCGATTAAAATAAAAAACCGCATCCGCCGTTGATCCTTTTTGTAGGGCAATTAAATAGCCTTTTAAATAATCAAAACACCAACTTTGCGTTTGATCGACTAATTGATTTTGGTCAATCACGGATAAAATTTTTTCACTGGCTTGGTATTCTTGTAAAATCAAATTAAATTCCGCTTCATGTAATTTCCGATTCATCTCATCTTCTTTGACGCTAACTTCTGGGAACAATTCCCCTAAACTAATGTTTAAGCGATCACACAGTTGAACTAAAATTTTGACTGTTGGAATTTGTCCATTATTTTCAAAACGACTTAAGGTTGCTTGTGTACAAATTCCTTCGCTTAGTTCTTTTTGAGAAAGCCCGAGTGCTTTTCTTGTATCAATAAAGTGTTGTATATCCATTTTATTCCCCACCTAACCGTTGTTAAGCTCATTGTATCACAATTTCTAGTTTAACATAAAAAGAGAAATGTCTTTTTAAAAAAGAAGACAATGAGACCGATGAGTAAGTGAATTTCTGTGGACATCGGTCAACCAAACAGCACAACTCGTCGCCCGCCCTCTTGATAAAAGAAATAATCGCGTAATTTCTTTATATTAGCCTTCAATACTACGAATAAACATCTTCACCGCTTGCGATAAGGACACATTTTTTAAGTAGCAAATCCCAATATTCCTTTTAGGTAACTCTTGAATAAGGGGCACTTCATAGACTTCTTTGCTAGCTAAATAATGTGCTGAAAATTCCTTGATGACGCAAGCCAGACCTAAATTAATTTTGGCAAAATCTAACACTAGATCATACGAACCTAACTCAAAATCAGGAGTAAAAGTATACCCTTGCTCGGCTAAGTAGTTTTCAACAAAACGCCGTGAATTCGACTTATTTTCCAAAAAAATTAAGGGTTGGGTTAACAAAGTTTCATAACTAATCGGTTGGGTAAGTAAAGGCAAGAATTTTTCCCCACAGACAAAAATATCTTGAATTTCATAACAAGGCAGCACTTCAATCGTATCTTCTTCAATCGGTAAGCTACAAAGGCCCACATCCACTTTACCTGATTTTAAGAAGCCCATGATTTCTGGAGTGGTACCATTTAAAATCGTTAATTTAATTCCAGGGTATTTTTCGTGAAAGGCTTCTAAATAAGGGAGTAAATAATAGCGTGAAATCGTATCGCCGACGCCAATTCGTAGCCGGCCGGTTTTTAAATTTTTAAAATCAA
>CAYNOA010000072.1:0-8935 GCA_964398695.1 uncultured Enterococcus sp.
CCAGAATGGCCGTTTTTGGCGCCACCGCCTCAGCGACTGCCCAAAAAACAATCGCAAATAAAGAAGCGGCTAAAGCAATTTGAGCTGCTTCCACCCCTTGTGCATCAAATGAAACAATATTACTAATTGTTTCGGCCACCTGAGCATTGAAAAAAGTCATGACCAACGCTCCTAAAAAGTTCATAACAACCGCAAGAGCAATTGCAACATTGGGCTTCAAAACTCTCGTTGAAACAGCCGTTGCAATCGCATTTGGCGCATCTGTCCAACCATTTACGAAAATAACCCCCATAACCAACGTAATTGTTACAATTAAAGCAACGCTCAAAATTTACACCACCATTATTATTAATATTATTCTTACAATACCTATTTTCCACTTGTATCATAGCATATTATAATAGAAAATTGAAAGGAATTTTCTATTATATTTAATTAAAAGTATTTGAAGTTTTTAGGCAAAAATGCAAATTTAAAATAATATTTTTTATTTGGAAAGCTTCAATTAGAAATCAATGGCACTGCTTTCTTTTTAGAACCAACGAAATTTACGCAATTTCCGAATTATTTTTCGTGTAAAGTAAAAATTCCTTACAACTTCTATTGCATTGCGGGTTTTCATTAGGTATAATGACTAGTGTTGATTTATACGTATTTCGTATAAAACTTTTTTATCGGAGGTGAAACAAATGCCAAACATTGAATCTGCAATTAAACGTGCTCGCACAAGTGAAGCTGCTAACGCTCAAAATTCATCTCAATTAAGCGCGATGCGTACTGCTATCAAAAAATTTGAAAAAGCAGCTGAAGCTGGAGCTGACAACGTAGCTGAATTATTCCAAGCTGCGACTAAAGCAATTGACATGGCTGAATCAAAAGGTTTAATCCACAAAAACAAAGCTAGCCGCGACAAATCTCGCTTAAGCAAGAAAATCGCTAAATAGTCTAAAATAAAAGAACCAACGATTTTAGGATCGTTGGTTCTTTTTCATTTCACCCATTTTTAAAATCAAAAGTTGAAAAGCGAATTCTTTTTCCACTTTTCCCGTTTTTGTCGCATAGTCATTTTCAATGAGTTGATCCAAAAGTTTTACCAGTTGAGTCACCTTAAATTTTCTTGCTTGTTGTATTGCAAGTTTTACCCGATAAGGATGAGCTTTTAAGGCTTCAGCGATGGCTCCTTGTTGATAACCAATCTGCTCAAGTAAACGCACTTGTAACAATAGGCGGATTTGACTAATCAAAATAGCATTGATTTTAATTGTTTCTTCTCCTTGCACCCGTAAATCTTCATACAAACGTAAGGCAACCTCGATATTCCCAGCTAAGATACTCTCAGTTAAATCAAAGACATTTTGCTCAAGTGACTTTGGGACTAAAGAGTCAATGATTGCTTTACTAATTTTCTTTTCTTCCACCGCAAATAAACGAATTTTTTCAAGTTCTTTCATCGCTTTACTTAAAGAAGCGTCTGTTAAGAAAAGAAATTGTTCAAAAGCATCGCGACTAAATTCAAGACCTTCATTATTAAATGTTTGTTGCAAATAACGCCGCACATCCGCCTCTTTCATTGGTGCAACATCAATGCGTATCGCCGCTTTTTTAAGTTTTTTCGTTACTTTTTTACGCTCATCCATTTTTTCCTGATTAAACCAAATGACTAAAATGGTTGTTTCTAAAGGATTTTCAATATACGCAATTAATTTGTCCAACGCTTCTTCTTGCTCACCTTTTATTTTTTCAGAACTTAAGAAAAATGGACTCTCCACGAAAACTAAGCGATAGTCCCCAAAAAATGGGCTCGATTCCACTTCTAGTAACACATCATTTAGCGAGTTTTCAACTAAGTCAAATTGTTGGAAGTTCAAATCTGTCTCGGTGAGTGCGAGACGCTCAAAAAAAGCTTGGCGAACTTGTTCCCGTAAAAAGTGCTCCGTGCCAACGACTAAATAAAGATTTCCAAGTTTTTTTGTTTTAATACTTTGGATTGCTTCTTGTGCATTCATGGTAAAACCTACCTTTAGCTAATCTAAAACTTTCTCTTCATTATCCTAACAGAAGAGTCGGTTTTTGACTAGCCTTCTTTCAAGGTCACGACTTTTGGATAATGACTAAAAAACCTCCACTCATAACGTATCATTCCCTGTTGATCGGTTCGATAAATTTTCACTTGATATCTTTCTAACGTCTCTAGGACTTCGGGATTGGGATGTTTAAATTGATTCTTCACGCCGCAAGAAATTATTCCATGTTGCGGTTGTACTTGCTTTATAAAAGGAGCAGTACTCGAAGTTTTACTGCCATGGTGACCTAATTTCAAAATATCCGCTTTTAAATCAGGCTCATTTTTTAAAAGTTGTGCTTCGCCCTCTTCTTCTAAATCACCCATTAATAAAAATTGAAGTCCTTTAATCCGACTGGTCAAAACAAGTGAATCGTTGTTTGCTCCTTTGCCTAGTTTATTGGGACTTAAGACTCGAAATTGAATTTTTTGTCCGACTTGATCACCAGCTTTTAATTCGATAATTTTGGTTGATGCTTCCACTTGTTCTTTTAAGTTGACCATATTCGGATGTTGCAAACTTCCTTGGCTGATATAAATTGTTTTAATTGAAAAATTTTGAATTAACGCCGATAAATCGCCGACATGATCAATGTCTCCGTGGGTCAAAAACAACCCATCAATGGTGCGAATCCCTTCTCCTTTTAAAAAAGGCACCAGTGTATATTCTGCATTTTTGAGGGATATTTGACTTTCTTTGTTAAAATTAATCTTGCCACCAGTATCAATGATATAAACTTCTTTATTCCCAAAACTTTGAAAAACGATACTGTCTCCTTGCCCCACATCAACAAAACTGACCGCCGTTTTTATTGACCATTTTGGAATAAAGGTAACAAACAGTAAAAAGATAAACGCCCATTTGCGCCATTTTTTATTGGGATAACAATAGAGACTAAAGACGAGGAGAAAAAAAACAAAGAATAAAGACGGCTTACCAGTAATAAAAACAAAATGGCGACTAAACTGCAAACTACGCTCTAAAAGAGCAATGAACGTATGGAAAAAGGTAATCAGCCAAGTGATTGGTAGCTTTAAAAAAGTTAAACAGGCGAGCATCACAAATCCCGGCAATAAAAAGAAACTAAATATCGGTGCGACAAGGGCCGTTAAAATCCCACCCACTAAACTGACTTCATAAAACAAATACATTAAAATCGGACTGGCTAAAAGGCCAATGTCCATACTTAAACGCCAAGGATTTTTTTCAATGTTTGCACAAGTCAAAAGAATAAAAGACAAAAGAATTGATAAAATACCCGATGTTTGCAGGAAAGTTTTTGGTTCAATCAATAATAAAAAAAACAAACAAATCGCCAAACGATCATAGGCTGAAAGATAAATTTGTTTACTTTTAAACAAAAAATTGACCAAATACATAATCGTCGCACGCCAAATGCTAATGCCTTGGCCAAATAAAATCAGTAAAAAAACCATAATGGCTAAAAAAGGCCAAATGAATTCTTCCATCACTAGCTGGCTTCGGCGAAAGGCATAAAAAAACCAACTTAAAAAAATGGCCAAGTGCATACCAGATATACTAAATAAATGTAAGATGCCACTACTACTATAAGCCTCGCGAATCGCTTGAAAAGATTGATCGCGATAACCCAAAAGTAAAGCTTTCATGTAACGAGCAAGGTCGGGTGGAAACTTTTCTTCAACCCAATCGATGGCCTGTGCCCGTATTTTTCGTCCTTTCGAAAGATGCGATAATGGCGTTTCGCCTTCAATTTTTTCAATCACAAACGTTCCTAATTGATTACGTGAAAACTCATAGTCCATCCGATTAAATCCATGTAAATTACGCGCCCCCTCTCTTTCCTTAAAGGAACCTATCACTTGTATCACTTGATTACGTGTGCCCCTTTTTTGCCAACGAGCTAACTCTGCTTGGTTCTTCGTTTGATATTGAAACGTTAATTGCCCAAAAACCGTTTTCCCCTCCGCCGTCACGAAGGTGCCATTTGTTTTAATCGTATCGGGATAAATAGTGATTTGAAGGTTCAACGAAGTTTGCGTTGGTGGTAATTCATATTGACTAAAAGGTACGCGGATAAAAAATAAAAAAGTCATTCCTAAACTAATCAATAATAAATCAAATTTCTTATAGTAACTAATTTGGAGTAAATAATAGGCCGCAACTCCTAGTAGCAACCAATTTTTTAACAATAAAGCATATAAAACGGTGCCGGAAATGATTAAAGGCAATAACAAATAATTTCGCCAATTGTCTCCTTGAATACTTGCCATCTAACGAACCAAATAAAAATGAAAAACTTTAATTGGAATAAAATGAATTGGAATAAATAAAGGTAAGTACTTTTTCTTTCTTTTTAGTCGTTTCATCATAAAAATCTCCTCTTTATTCGTTTTGTCTAACTAATAAAAAGTACGCATTTATTTCCTACTTTTATGATTAAAATGCCCAAAAACTAGCAAAAGAATTTTTGCTAGTTTTTGGACTAAATGATTTAATTGTGAGTTTCATCCACTAAATTACCAAAAGATAATTTCTCAAAGTATTTAGGTTCTAAGTGCACTTGGTGGACAGTCGCGCCAACTTTATGAATGAGATTTTGTGCATATTCATCGTTTCGATAGTTATGTAAGTAGTGGATTTTTTTTATTCCTGCTTGCAATATCGCCTTTGTACAATGTAAGCAAGGAAAATGGGTCACGTATATTTCCGCACCATCGGTTGAAATACCTAGCTTCGCGCATTGAAGTAAGGCATTCATTTCAGCATGAATGGTTCGAATACAATGACCATCAACCACGTAACAATTGTGATCAATGCAATGTTCATCACCACTGACCGAGCCATTGTAGCCGCCTGCGATGACGCGTTTGTCTTTTACTAAAGTGGCACCGACTTCAAGTCGCGTACAAGTACTTCTTAATGCAAGTAAAACGGATTGGGCCATAAAATATTGGTCCCAAGGAATTCTTTGATTGCTCATTTTTTACCTCTAATTGTTTTTAATTATATTTTAATCGAGTTTCGTAATTTTTCAACTGTCTTTTCACCAAAACCAGATACTTGGTTTAAATCATCAATACTTTTAAACAAACCATTTTCTTCCCGATAATCAATAATCGCTTGCGCCTTGGCCGGTCCTACACCAGTTAACTGTTGTAATTCGCTTAAACTAGCGGTATTGATATTAATCAGCGTTTCTTTGACTTCTGAAACTGGTTTTTCTGGTAATGGCACTGAAAAAGCCACTTCTTCTTTTGTTGCCACATAAATCATTTGTTGATCTGCTAATTTTTCCGCTAAATTTAATGAACGCTCTTCTGCAAACTCCGTCAAACCTCCTGCCAAAAGCACCAACTCTTGTAAGCGTGCACCAGGTGGTAATTCATAAACACCTGGTCTTATCACGGCTCCTTTAATGTCAACAATCATTGTTTCGGGTGTTTGTTCATGAATAACTGAACTGGTTTCGGTACTTTCAGTCGAATATTGGGTATTCTCCCAAAGTGGAAGGTCCTCCTTTTGAAAATAAAAGAAAAAAAGACTAAATAAACCTAGACTCACTACCATGACCGCGAGCATTAACTGAGCTGCCTTGTTCTTTTTTAGCCATTCCATATCACTCCCTCCTTTCAAGGAGTAGATACGCAAAAGACCGCTTGAATTTTCAACCGGTCTAGCTTTTTAAAAGGCAATTATTTGGGTAATTTCCGTCACATAATGATCCGCTTGAATGTTCTTTAAGATTTTTTCGTTATCAAAAAAGATGGTTTGTATCCCGGCGTTCTTGCCAGCATCAACATCTAATTTACGATCCCCAATCATCACTGTCGCTTCTGGCTCTAATTGGTACTTATCCATCAGATACAAAAGGGCAGTCGGATCTGGTTTGCGTGGAAAAGGGTGTTCCGAACCAATGATTTCAACAAAATAATCATTTAACTCTTTTTCTGCTAACATTTCTTTGGTTGACTGTTGCGTCCGATGAGTCAAGATAAAATGTTGGCCCCCGCGTTTTGTGATTGTAGCCAAAACTTCTTTTACTTGTAAAAAAGGTTGTGGTTGCCGCGGATCAAGTCTTTCGAGTGCTTTGAATTTTTGAGTGAACTCCGTAAAATCCAAAGCATATTCACGGGCCACCGCAGCCGATGACTCATTTTTTAAAAGAAAATAAATTTTATCTGAATCGCCTAAAATGCCAAAATCTTTTGCCAAACTACTTAAAATACACGCTAACATTACCGGATAAGTATCATACAAAGTGCCATCGAAATCCCAAATATAATTTTTATACATCGCTTCACCTATCTAGTTTTTAAATGAATGAATTGGAGCAGGAATGCGACCACCACGTTGCATGAAATCAAATGACTTTGCAGAATTGACTTTCATTACAGGTGCGCGTCCTAAAAGTCCACCAAATTCAATCATATCACCAACTTGGCTATCTTTCGCTGGAATAATTCGGACAGCGGTCGTTTTATGATTAATCACACCAATCGCTGCTTCATCGGCAATCATCGCGCCAATTGTTTCAGCTGGCGTATCGCCTGGAATCGCAATCATGTCTAACCCAACCGAACAGATCGCCGTCATTGCTTCAAGTTTCTCTAAATTTAGTAAGCCCCGTTCAACCGCTTGAATCATACCGGCATCTTCAGAGACTGGGATGAAAGCACCTGACAACCCACCGACGTGATTACAAGCCATTACGCCGCCTTTTTTTACAGCATCGTTTAATAAAGCCAATGCAGCTGTTGTCCCATGAGTCCCAACGGATTCCAAGCCCATTTCTTCTAAAATAAATGCCACACTATCACCCACGGCCGGTGTTGGTGCAAGTGATAAATCGACAATTCCAAAGGGTACCCCTAAACGTTCTGATGCGACACGACCGACCAATTGACCCATACGAGTAATTTTAAAAGCCGTCTTTTTGACCGTCTCAGCCACCACGTCAAATGATTCTCCACGCACTTTTTCAAGGGCACGTTTGACCACTCCTGGTCCACTCACTCCAACGTTGATTTCACAATCGGCTTCTCCTACACCATGAAAGGCACCCGCCATAAATGGATTGTCTTCTACTGCGTTTGCAAAAACAACTAATTTCGCACAACCCATATCAGATGTCTCGGCGGTTTCTTTTACGATTTCACCCATTAATTTCACCGCATCCATATTAATTCCCGCTTTTGTCGAACCAATATTGACAGAAGAACAGACAAACTGAGTTTGAGCCAATGCTTCTGGGATCGATTGGATTAGGGCCAAATCGGCACCTTGATAGCCTTTTTCAACGAGAGCACTATAGCCACCAATAAAGTTTACCCCAACGGTTTGAGCAGCTTTATCTAAGATTTTCGCAATTTTTATACAATCAGCTGGTGTCGCCTTCGCAGCTGAAGCTACAATCCCGATTGGAGTGACTGAAATTCGCTTATTAATAATTGGAATCCCAAATTCTGATTCAATGCCTTCTCCAACCGAAACTAAGTCTTTAGCTTTTGTTGTAATTTTTTGATAGATTTTTTCACAAGTAACATCGATATTTGCATCCATACAATCAAGTAAAGAAATCCCCATTGTAATTGTTCGAATATCCAAGTGTTCTTCTTCGACCATGCGAATTGTTTCTAAAATATGATTGACTTCCATTATTTTGACTCCCTCGCTTATAATTTGTGCATTGCTTCAAAAATTTCTTCGTTTTGAATGCTAATTTTCACACCCAAATCAGTGCCCACTTGTGTTAAAACTTGACGCGTTTCTTCAAAGTCTAATTGAGGATTCAATTCTAAAACCATCATCATGGTAAAATATTCTTGCATAATCGTTTGAGTCACATCGACAATATTAATATTTAATTCTGCTAGCTTTTGGCTGACCCCAGCAATGATTCCTACCTTATCTTTTCCAATGACCGTTAATATTGCTCGCATAAAACCACTCCTTAATTTTTTTATTATTATAGCATAACTCAATGTGAAAAAAACTGCAATTCTCTATTTTCTCTTAATTTTTCCGAACGTTTTAAAACAACTGACGATTAACATTCATAAAATCGAGAGATTCCTTTGAATTATTTAAAAATAAAAAAAGCATACAAGACTTTTTAACGACTTGTATGCTTTTACTCAATATTATAGACTACAACACTTTATTTAAAAAACTTTGCGTCCGCGGATTTTTGGGCTGCGTAAAAATTTCAACTGGTGTCCCTTCTTCTTGAATGACCCCTTCATCCATAAAGATCACCCGACTGGCGACTTCTTTTGCAAAACCCATCTCATGTGTCACGACGACCATCGTCATCCCTTTGTCGGCTAGATTTTTCATCACTGCTAGCACTTCTCCAACCATTTCTGGATCAAGTGCCGACGTCGGTTCATCAAAAAGTAAAACATCTGGGTTCATCGCTAATGCACGAGCAATCGCCACACGTTGTTGTTGCCCACCAGAAAGGCTTGCAGGATAGCTGATGGCCTTTTCCTTAAGCCCAACTTGTTCAAGCAACTGTATCGCCTTTTCTTCGGCTTGTTTTGCCTCTTCTTTTTTCACTTTAATTGGACTAATCGTTAAATTTTCAAGAACAGATTTATGTGGAAACAAATTAAAACTTTGAAAAACCATGCCCATTTTTTGACGGAGTTGATCAATATTGGTTCCTTTGTCTAAAATGTTTTGTCCTTCAAATGTAATGGTACCAGAAGTGGGTGTTTCTAATAAATTTAAACAACGTAAAAAGGTACTTTTCCCACTGCCTGACGGACCAATAATGACAACAACTTCCCCTTGTTCAATTTGTAAATCAATGCCTTTTAAGACCTCATTTTTACCAAAACTTTTATGCAAGTTCTTTACGTTAATCATTTGTATTCATTTTCCTTTCT
>CAYNOA010000073.1:0-8767 GCA_964398695.1 uncultured Enterococcus sp.
GTTCTTTCCATCTTATTTCTTGAAGCTGAACACTTCTGTCACAACCTCTTATTTAAATAAAAGAAAACAATCAATAGTTTAAAATCAGGTTTTATTTATTTGTTACCCTATTTTGGCTTTTTCTGATAGAAACTGAATGAAAAACATTCAATTAAAGGAGCGTAAAGTAAGTTGACAAATAAAAAGGGTTTAGAGTATTGGAAACAAATTGTGATTTTAATGTGTGCGGGTTGGATGGCTATATGGATTTATCGTTCGGCCTTGTCACCGATTTATCCACAAATTCGGGCCTCGCTTGGTGGAGAAGTTACCGACACAGCGCTAGGGCTTATTTCGAGTTTTTATTTTACAGGTTATGTGGCGATGCAAATTCCAGCTGGGATTTTAGTTGATAAAATCGGGAAAAAGAAAGTCTTAATTCCTGGCTTTATTTTATTTGGTTTGTCGGCGCTACTAATTGCCCAAGCGAATAGTATCGGCTTGATCTATGTAGGGAGTTTACTGGCGGGAGTTGGTTGTGGCTCTTTTTATGGTTCCGCATACAGTTTGACTTCTCAATATATTCCAAGAGAGAAAAAAAGCTTCTCTACGGCGATTGTGAATAGTGGTTCGGCCGTAGGTTCTGGCCTAGGTTTGATTTTATCAAGTTTCTTAGTGGCACAACGCGGATTCCCTTGGCAAACGATGATGTATTTATCGGTGGGCTTGACAGTCACGATGTTGATTGCTTTTCAGCTTGTTATCAAAGAAAACCAAGTCCCAATCACAAAAGAGGCTACGCAGGATCATAAAGAAGACAAAGTCGAAGAAAAAGTTTCTGTTAAGAAACTTTTTGCACCAAAAATGTTATTTGCTTATATTTTATATTTTGCGACTTGTTATGCTTATTATATGACAGTGACCTGGTTACCAAACTTTTTAGGAACAGAACGTGGCTTTGAAGGTGCCGCGATTGGTTTTTCTGCGTCACTTGTTTCTTTTGCAGCAATTCCAGGGGCGCTAGCGTTTAGTCGTTTGGCAGATAAGTATATGGATCATAAGGTTCGTTTTATTGTTATTTTAGAGCTTTTAGCGGCAATTATGTTATTATTAACGGTTCAAGCAACCAATGCCACATTCTTATTAATTGCTTTAGTCATGTATGGTTTCTTAGGTAAATTAGCTGTTGAACCAATTATTATTTCTTGGTTGGGTGATCATGCGCCGAAAGTAGGAATAGGCACGACTTTAGGTGTATTTAACTTTTTCGGAATGATGTCATCGATTGTGGCACCGGCTTTAACCGGTGGAATTTCTGATATGACCGGCTCGAAAGTGATGGGCTTTTATGTGTCCGTTGCCCTATTAATTATTGGGGCGATTTTATTTATGCTAGCAAATATGAATCAAAAAAAAAGCAAAATAATTTAAAAAGAAGCCAGTGTAAAAGTAGGCTAGCAAATAATTAATTTTAGTAAATCTATTGATTGATACAAGCAGTTTGAATGGTAAAAAAAATAGTGGGTTTTTATTTGTGAAAAAGGAAACGAATTTTAAAAAGTGCGAAAATTAAAGGAGGATTTATCATGGAATTTGAAAAAACAATTAAACGTCGGGATGAAGAATTGTCAGCAATTGGCAGCGATCCAACCGGAGGATTAACGCGTTTATTGTATACAGATTCTTGGAAAGAAGCACAAGAATATGTAAAAAAAGAAATGACTGCTTTTGGTATGACCACGAATTATGATGCAATCGGCAACTTATTTGGTCGCATTGAGGGGCGTGAGTTCCCGGAAGAAACGATTTTATCGGGTTCGCATATTGATACCGTTGTCAACGGTGGCCATCTTGATGGTCAATTTGGAGTGGTAGCAGCAATGAGTGCCATTGAATACTTAGTTGCAACGCACGGCCAACCAAAACGTTCATTGGAAGTTATCTCGATGGCCGAAGAAGAAGGAAGCCGCTTCCCAACGGTTTTTTGGGGTAGTAAAAACTTCATGGGTGAAGCAAATCCAGCAGAAGTCAAAGAAATTACGGATGCTAAAGGCTTGAAATTTGTCGATGAAATGAAGCGTCAGGGCTTTGATTTCAAAAAGGAACAACAACGCCGAACCGATATTAAAGCGTTCGTTGAATTGCACATTGAACAAGGAAACGTGCTAGAAAAGGAACAGCTACAAATTGGCGTCGTGAACAATATTGTTGGACAACGCCGTTATACAGTTATTTTAAAAGGGCAAGCCAACCATGCTGGAACGACACCAATGGGCTATCGTCACGATGCGGTTTACGGCTTTGCTAAAATTTGTAGCGCAGCCATTGATCGAGCAAAAGAAGTGGGTGATCCACTTGTTTTAACATTTGGAAAAGTGATTCCTAAACCAAATACAGTAAACGTGGTGCCAGGTGAGGTTGAATTTTCAATTGATTGCCGCCACACAGATGGGGCTTTCTTGCAACAATTTACCGCAGAGTTAGAAGAAGAAATGAAAAAAACAGCCAAAGCGCACGGGTTAGAAATCACGATCGACCTTTGGATGGACGAAGCCCCAGTACCAATGGATGAACGAATAGTGAGTGTTTTAGAAGAAAAAGCAAAGTCTGGGAACTATAAGTTTAAAGTGATGCACAGTGGGGCAGGACACGACTCACAAATTATCGCCCCACATTATCCAAGTGCCATGATTTTCGTCCCAAGTATTGGCGGAATTAGTCATAACCCAGCTGAAGAAACCGAATTTGCTGATTTAGTTGAAGGGGTTAAATTATTAGCCGACGCCCTTTATGAATTAGCTTACGTTTAAAAAAATGTGTATAAATAAGTAAGTAAAAAATAGATTTTCCTCCTTAATCAGATAAAAAAGACAGATAAAGACAGCTGGAATGGCGGTTATCTGTCTTTTTGGCTTCCTTATTTAGTAAACAAAACAAAAAAGGACAGGTAATCATTTAAACTTTGATTAGCTGTCCTTTTTGCTTTAGGGTTGGTTCTCGGATAATTCTAAGGCTACACGCAAGTTCAAACTACTTTCCGGTGTTTGAACAGAGATACCTAAAAGATCTTCACATTGCTTGATGCGATATTTAATGGTGTTGCGATGGAGATAAAGCTCGGTCGCCGTTTTGGTGATTTCACAATTATTACTTAAAAAACTCTTCAAGGTTTTTCGCAATTCCTGAATGGCTGGATCTATTGGGTAAGCGAGCTCCTTTAAGGTCTTTTCGCAATAATAATGGATATCTTTTTCATTGATTTTTTCAAATAAACCACTCAGACCACGCGGTTGATAATGTTGAATGATTGGCGGCTGAATTAAGAGTTGCGACGTTTCTAAAGCCGATTGTGCTTCGATATAAGAATCGCCAATTTCTTCAATTTTTTCGTGACATCCACCAAAAGCATAATGCAACCGAATGGGCAAAATTTTATCTAGTTTTTCGCTTAAAGCCATTAGTGTTTCTTCCACATTTTCTTGTGGATTTTGGAGTAAAATAAAAATCTGATTGGTATTTCTTAAACGGAAAATCGCAGCATCCTTTAAAACTAAAGGAATTTCTTCTTCTAGCCAATTGGTCACGAGCTGGGCTTCTTCTTTGTGGTAGCGCATATGTGTTTGTTGCTCTTCTTTTTTTAGACAGTGTGCTAAGAGTAATTGATATTGATGACTCTTAATTAAGCCATAGTTTTTTCCTAAATCTAACCAGTTGCGGTCTTTTGCATCGATTTTTGCATTGATTAATTGGGTGTAAAAATCAGTTTTTAAATGTTCAAGTGATTTTTGGACTTCTTGATTTTTGTAGAGCATAAAAGTTAAAACGAGCACGGCTTGATCAATGGCAAACTCAGAGATTGGGTAAGGGATTTTTTCGGGCGTTAAAATTAGTAATGTGAAGGGGAAATAATGATTGACTCGAATCGGATAGCCTGTCATTTGAATCGGTTTTTGATTCATATCTGCGACAATAAAAGAAGACTGTTCTCGATCGATTTTTTGGAAGTCTTCACGATTTAATTGATTAACATAGTAAGAGGCGGGCTTGCGTCCTTCTGAAAAATGCCGTGAATGGGCAATAACTTGCCGCCAAGGGCTTAATAAAATAATTGGCACGTTAATAATTTTGCCAAACTCGCCGATAAAACGCGCATTATTGACGTCGTGAATCAGTAAATCCGAAAAACGTTTTTGGATATCAAAAGCATAAGTCAATTGTTGTGTTTTATCATCCCATAAATAACTTAAAATTTGGTGTAGCAGAGCACCTAAAGGTTGGGTGCTAGGCACTTTGACAATTGGTAAATCAATCTTTGAAGCGTAGGCTAATACTTCGGGATCGATTTCTTCAATAAAACGACCGAGCTTAATAAAAATAGCCGCGGCTTGGTGTTCCTTCAAACTATCCATCAAATCGATTAATCCAATTTGATTATTTTGATAGCTCAAGGCCGTTGTTAAAATAACGGCATGATCCGGAATAAATTTTGCGACATCTGGCGTTTCGGTAATTTCAGCGCTTTCAATTCTTTGATTTAAATCTTTATGAGTTGAAAGAACGACTAAATCCGAGAAGCGCGGCAAAGCTAGTAAATCACGCAATGTCTTCAAGTGAATCCCTCCCTATTTGGTCTTAATGTCTATCTTACAAGATAATACATAGAAATGAAAGCCTTATCCTAGACAAAATATACAAAAAATGCAATAAATTAGTTTAAAATGTCTAATGTGAAAAAGTAGACGATGTCGTACAATAAAAGTAAGGAAAAAATAAGAGAAATGAGGGATTTAAATGTATCAACAACCAATTTTCGAAGGTCGAACAATTATGACGCCAGGACCAGTTGAGGCGCATCCATCTGTTTTACGTCAAATGACGCAGTCGATTTTAGGCCAGTTTGATCCAGAGTTCTTAGCAATTATGGATGAAGTAAGAGAAATGATTAAAGTACCTTTTGGCACGAAAAACAAACAAGCTTTTGCAATCGACGGCACGTCGCGCTCTGGTTTAGAAGCAGCTTTGTTTGCTTTAATTGAACCTGGCGACAAAGTTTTAATCCCGGCTTTTGGTCGTTTTGCCTATTTATTAGGTGAGATTTGCCAACGTGCGCAAGCTGAGATTGTCTGGTTAGAAAAAGATTGGGAAGGTCCCTTTGAACAAGCAGCCGTCATTGCTGCCATCAAAGAACACCAACCTAAAATTGTGACAATGGTGCATGGCGAAACAGCCAATGCACAAATGCAACCATTGGATGAAATCGGAGCTTTTTGCCGCCAAAATGAGATTTTCTTCGTCGTTGATATGGTCGCAACTTATGCCGGTGTAGAATTGAAAGTGGATGATTGGCAAGTAGACATCGCCATTGCCGGTACACAAAAATGTGTGAGTGCTCCATCAGGCATGTCTTTAATTACTTATAATGATCGGGTAGAAAAATTTATGGATGCGCGTTACCAAAAAGAATTAGGTTTAGGCGCGGATCAAAGAAGTGAGCGTTATGTTCGTAGTAACTACCTCGATTTAACCCAATTACAACGTTACTGGGGACCAGAACGCATTAACCACCATACAGAAGCAACCTCGATGATTTATGCGCTACACGAAGCATTGCGTTTGTTGTTATTAGAAGGCATGCCCAATGTTTATGCTCGTCACGCAAAAAATGATCGCATTTTGACTGAAGGGATGGAAAAGATGGGCTTGTCTCTTTACGGCCAGCGTGAGACAAAAATGCCGACGGTGATTCCAATCATTATTCCAGAAGGAATCGATGGCGAAGAAGTCCGCGATTTATTACTAGAGCAATTCAAAATTGAAATTGCTTCTTCATTTGGTGCCTTAAAAGGGAAAATTTGGCGTGTGGGTAACATGGGCTATAGTAGCCGTCAAACCAACGTGTTGCATTTCTTGAGTGCCTTTGAAACTGTCTTGAAAAAAGTTGGTTATGAGTTTGATTATGGTGCAGGCAGCACCTATGCTTTAGAAGAATACTTGAAGTAGAAATTCAAGAATACCTGGTGAAGGGGCAAAATCATTCAATCTTTACCAGGTGTTTTTTTATTTAATATTGTTAATAGATTCACAATAAAAGAAAAGGGGAGTAGGAAATGAAAGAAAGATTATTTAAATGGGAGGAATATATTGATTTTCGTCCAGAAGAAGGCACAAAAACAATGATTTGTGAAACAAATATCACGGCTGGTGCCGTTTGGTGTTTAGAAGTAGGACAAGAAATTCCGAAACACGCGCATTCAGGTAATGACGATTGGTGGGTTTGTCTACAAGGGACAGGCACTTTTTATCCAGGAGGCGACGAAGAAGTGACGATTACAGCCGGTGACATTATCTTATCTCGACCAGGCGAACAACATGGGATGAAAAACACTGGGACAGAGCGCTTTGTTTGTTTAGGCTTTGCCGGACCAATGCCAATGGATTATATTCCAATGTAAAAAAATCTAAGAAAATTGCATTCGTCTTTAGGCATTTTGGACAAGCACATTTTTTTGTTTGTAAGCAACGACCAATGCGCGAAATGTTAAAAACGCTTACAATGAAGTTGATAAAAGGTTAACAAGTCAAAAAAATAAAAAGCAATGCAGATAACCGCGGGGAGAAAAACAAAAAACCTTTATCAAAAGCGAAAATGAAAAGGATTTTATTTGTGAAAAAAGGAGAGTTGAACGTGAATAATCAAGACTACCACGTAACAGAAGAAGAAATTAGTACGTTTAGGCAGCGAAACTACAACGATGATTTGTTGCCAAAGACACAAGACAAGCGCAACATGGGGGTTAAAAACTATTTTACCTTATGGATGGGATCCGTCCATAATATTCCAAACTACACAGCGGTCGGCGGCTTCATTTTCCTAGGCTTGTCACCAATCAATGTGATGTTTGCGTTAGCGCTAAGTGCGCTGTGTGTTTCTGCATTTATGGCCTTTAATGGAAAAGCAGGTTCAAAATATGGGATTCCCTTTGCCATGCATTTACGCTCGGCTTACGGAAACTTAGGAGCAAAATTACCAGGCTTCTTACGTGGGGTGGTTGCTGCGATTGCTTGGTTTGGTTTACAAAACTATACTGGTTCCTTAGCACTGCTAATTATGATTGGTAAAATTTGGCCAGGTTTCTTAGAAATCGGTGGCGGGGCAAAAATTTTAGGGATTGGCATTCCAGGTCTAATTGCTTTTACATTATTCTGGTTTGTAAACGTTTTAATTGGTTTAGGTGGCGGCGGTATCTTAAATAAATTTACAGCAATTTTAAGTCCACTGATTTATGTCGTTGTTGGTGGAATGGCAATTTGGGCATTGATCGCGGCCGGTGGTATCGGACCAATCTTATCTTATAATATTTCAGGTGCGACCCGCAGCATTAACCCGATTTGGGCCTACTTCATTATTTTCAACTCCGTTTTAGCCGTGTGGGCAGCACCAGGTGCGAGTGTTTCTGACTTTACCCAAAACGCAGAATCAACAAAAACGCAAATGGTCGGACAAACCTTAAGTTTAATGGTTGCCTATATTGTCTTCGCTTTTTCAAGTGTGATTATCTTAATTGGTGGATCAATCTACTATGGTATTCAAGAATGGAATATTTTAAACCTAATCGAACGTTGGGACAACTTCCCAGCAATCATTTTAGCAATGCTTGTTTTCTTGTTGACAACTATCTCAACAAACGCAACGGGGAATATTATTCCAGCTGGTTATCAATTGACTGCGCTTTTCCCTAAGAAATTAAACTACCGCTCAGGGGTACTTGTTGCAAGTGTAATCAGTTTCTTGATTATGCCTTGGAAATTAATGGAAAACGCCGAAAGTATCTTTATTTTCTTAAACACAATTGGGGCGGTTTTAGGGCCAGTTGCCGGTGTCATGATTGCCAATTACTTCTTTGTTCAAAAAGAAGAAATTGATTTAGATGAATTGTATATGGATGTAGACAACCATGACGCAAGTAACGCGTATTATGGTTTGAACAAACAAGCTTATATTGCCACAATTGTTGCCTTAGTCGTCTCATTGAGTGGCCAATTTATTCCAGCATTAAGAATGATTTCAGATGTTTCTTGGTTTGTCGGCTTTATTTCAGCCTTCATCATATATTTAGCTTTAAAAAAACCAATTGGTGACAACCTACAAGAGGAGGAAATTGTAAAATGAGTCATGATTTAGTAATTAAAAATGGTTTGGTAATTTTAGAAAGCGGCGAAGTCAAAACAGACGTCGCGGTTAAGGACGGTTTAATTGCCGCGATTGGTAACAATCTGGAAGGAAAAGAAGTAATCGATGCAACCGGACTAATTGTTAGTCCAGGAATGGTTGATGCGCACGTGCATATTACCGATCCAGGTGGCACCTATCGTGATGGTTGGGAAGGTTATGCAACTGGAACGGCTGCTTGTGCAAAAGGCGGGGTAACGTCATTTATGGAAATGCCTTTAAACCAAATTCCAGCAACGGTTGATAAAGCAAGTATTGATATTAAATATGCAGCAGGTGAAGGCAAACTAAAAGTTGACGTGGCATCATTTGGTGGCTTAGTACCATTTAACTTAGAAGGTGGTATTCAAGAACTAGATGAAAACGGCGCAGCAGCTTACAAATGCTTCTTAGGGACTTGTGGTGACCGGACAATTGATGGCGACTTCATGAACGTGGATGACTATTCATTGTATGAAGGAATGAAACAAATTGCCAAAACAGGGAAAGTTTTAGCAATTCACGCAGAAAATCCAGATATCACCGATCGTTTAGGCGAAATCGCTTATAAAAATGGTG